>JAHFRX010000097.1 GCA_023266075.1 Legionellaceae bacterium
CTGGACCCCATTGGTTAACTGAATTTCTCCACGATGATCCATTGCTGTTTGTTTAAGACAAGAGAAAATCGTTGGCGTAAAGACGTAACGACCAATAGCCGCTAAATTTGATGGGGCTGCATGTTGCTCTGGTTTTTCAACAATATCAAGAATGGGCGAGTAGATTGCCTCTTTTTTTGCAATCTGAACAACACCATACGCATGCACATCTTCCCAAGGAACAGGCTGTACGGCAATTAGAGACTCGCTTTTAGTTTCAAATAATTTAATCATGGCTGAAAGACAAGGTAGCTTTTCATCATCAATTAAATCATCCGCAAGAAGGACTGCAAATGGTTCATTGCCAATCACATGTTCTGCACATAAAATCGCATGTCCCAATCCTAATTGACGATTTTGCCTCACATATGAAAAATAGATGCCCTCTGGTGCAATATTTTTCACTAATTGAAGTAATGATGCTTTGCCTTGTTGAGATAAGCGCTCCTCTAGTTCAAAATCCTCATCAAAATGATCTTCGATTGCTCGCTTACTAGCACTTGTCACAAAAATAATTTCTGTAATACCCGCTCTTACCGCTTCTTCAACACAATATTGTATTAACGGCTTATCGACGATGGGTAACATTTCTTTGGGGTTTGCTTTTGTTGCCGGTAAAAATCGTGAGCCAAAACCTGCTACAGGGAAAACCGCTTTTTTAACTTGCATTACAACAAACTCCTTTAATGCCTATTCATCAATATGTATCGGTGTCTTCGAAAATAAAGCACATTTTGCACGCTCAACACCAGGCTGATCAAATACATTAATATTCCAAATCGCTCCTTGAACATATATTTTATGCTCATATAAGGCAATAAGCATGCCAATGTTAAAAGGTGAACATTGTTCTAATTTAATATGGTTCAATCGCATACCTCCGGGAATATAACCACGCCCCGCTGCGTGTACACCTTCGGATAACACTTGCATTTTGGCGTAACACACGTCATTAATCAGATCTTGATTAAATTCACTGCTAGAAATAAAATCAGCCATCATTGGATGACTTCCCTGACAAAGTAATTGAAAATAACTATGCTGTGCTTGATTACCCAATCCACCCCAAACGATCGGCCCTGTGGCATAATTCACTGCTCGCCCTACTATATCAATTGACTTACCATTACTTTCCATATCGAGCTGTTGAAGATAAGGCACAAATTTTTCTAGCTGCCTTGCATATACAAGCACTAACATGTTGGTAATGTGTAAAAAATTAATATTCCAAATGCCTACCAAAGCAAGCATGACCGGTATATTTTCTTCCATAAGAGCAGATTGAAAATGATGATCTATATGATACGCACCATTGAGTATATCCATAAACTGCTCAAACCCCAGTGCAATACAACTGATTAAATTAATCGCAGAGCAAAATGAAAATCGGCCACCAACCCAATTCCATATCGGCAGCACATAATGAATGCCAAGTGATTTTGCAAGATTTACATTTACCGTAACAGCAATAAAATGCGCAGATATATCCTGACGACCAAACCAATCAATCGCTTTTCTTGCATTTAATAACGTTTCCTGTGTTGTAAAAGATTTGGAGGATACAATAAACAGCGTGGTTTCCTGATTTAAATGCTTAACTGTATTTCTAAACGCATTAGGATCTGCATCTGAAATAAAATGATAGCTCAAGTACTCTGCGGTATAAATATTCAATGCATCAACACAAAAGCGCGGCCCTAAATCAGAGCCACCAATACCGATATTCACAATAGCTGTAACGGGTTTTCCACTATACCCATACCAGTTTAAAGACCGAATTTTTTCCGCAATGTCGCGCATTTTTTCACGCGTGTCGAAAACGTCTTCAACAATATTTCGCCCATTAACAAGAATCTCTCTGTCATCCATCACCCGAAGCGCTGTGTGAAGTGCAGGCTGCTCTTCACTAGTATTGACGTTACTACCACTCATTAATGAAGCAATTTTCTCTCTAATATTTTTTTCGTGCGCTAAATTAATCAGTAAATCCAGCGTATGCTCATTCATCTGTTGATAACGAAAATCGACTTGAATACCCTTTTGTTTGAGTGTGAGCGGATATTTTGAAAAAGACGTTTTTTGTAAATCTCTCATACGGTGTGGACAAATCTTCTCAGCGTGAGATTTTAATAACTTCCAAGTCACTAAGTCTGTTAATTGCTTCATGCGTTCTTTATTAAAATCCTTAACTGGAAGTGATAATACTATAGCAAATTACCCAGTCAAGCATACGTTTATTGCAGGTCAAAGTCGACTACTCAGTCTCAGTGTGCCCGCATCCTGATTGAGGACAGAGTACTTGTTTTCCTGAACGCTTTGTTTCTTTCAACGTCAAGATAGGCCATGCACAATTAGGACATGATCGAGCAACAGGCTCATTCCAAATGGCATAATCACAATCAGGATAACGCCCACAAGAATAGAAAATTTTTCCTCGTCGAGATTTTCGTTTCAATAATGACCCGTTGTTACACTTTGGACACGTTACACCGGTGTCTGTCGGTTTTTCAATCGGTTCTATGAATGTACACTTTGGATATTGGCTACAACCAATAAAACGCCCATACTTGCCCGTCTTAATATGTAATGCACCTTCGCAATGAGGGCAAATACGTCCTTCTACTGTAGTAGAAGCCGGTTCTTCACCGGTTGTTGAAGAACTTAAATCTTGTGTGTAATCACATTCAGGATAACCCGTGCATCCAATAAATCGTCCCCGCTTACCCAACCGAATTGCTAAAGGTTTAGCACACTTTGGACACGCTTCGTCTAACGTTTCTGTGGTGACATCCGCTCGTTTAATTTGACCATCGATTGTTTCGATCTGCTGAATAAACGGCTCCCAGAACGCTTTCAAGATAGGCTTCCAGTCTTTTTCTCCGCGCGCAATATCATCTAGCGTATCTTCAAGCTGCGCTGTGAATTGATAATCCACATATTGCGTAAAATACGTCGTTAAAAAACGGCTTACAATGCGCCCCACATCCGTAGGAATAAAGCGTTTCTTTTCAGAAATAACATATTCTCGCTGTACTAACGTATGAATAATCGTTGCATACGTCGACGGGCGACCAATTTCAAATTCTTCTAATGCCTTAACCAGTGTTGCCTCAGAGTAACGCGGCAAAGGCTCCGTGAAATGTTGACTGGCAATCAGATCGTCAAGTGCCACACGTTCACCTACTGTAAACGTAGGCAACATCGTTTCTTCTTTATCATCCTCTTTTGTATCATCCCGCCCTTCTTCATACACTGACAAAAATCCAGGAAAGATAATCGTTGAACCATTCGCTCTAAAATAATGCGTATCAATAACACTAAAATCAACAGCGACAGTATCTATCAGCGCATCTGCCATTTGAGAAGCAATCGTCCGCTTCCAAATCAACTGATACAACTTAAATTGATCAATCGTTAAGGTTTTTTGTACTTGCTCAGGCAAATGTCTTACCGACGTAGGGCGAATCGCTTCGTGTGCTTCTTGTGCATTTTTAGCTTTCGTTTTATAAACGCGCACAGCTTCAGGACAGTGTGTATTACCAAATCGCTCTTTAATAAATAATCGAATTTCATCTGTCGCTTCTTTAGAAAGAGACACAGAGTCAGTACGCATATAACTTATCAAACCAACAATACCCGAGCCAATATCAATTCCCTCATACAATTGTTGAGCCACCATCATGGTTTTACGTGCCGTAAATCCAAGCTTACGTGCGGCCTCTTGTTGTAGTGTTGACGTAATAAATGGCGCTGAGGGTTGTCTTTTACGTTGTTTCTTTTCAATATGACTGACAACCAAAAAACCATTAGCGTCATTTAAAACGGTGTCTCGAACTTGGTGCGCATGTCGATCATCAGTGATAGAAAATTGCTGCAACTTTTGACGTGCAAATTGTGTGAGTCTCGCTTCAAAAGATGTTCCTTCGTGCGTACACTTTGCAGTCACTCGCCAATATTCTTGTGTAACAAAACGTTCTATTTCTTCTTCACGCTCCACAATAAGACGAAGTGCAGGGCTTTGCACGCGTCCTGCAGATAAACCTCGGCGTACTTTTTTCCATAATAAAGGAGAAAGATTGAAACCAACTAAATAATCAAGCGCACGTCTTGCTTGTTGTGCATTGACTAAATCCATTGCAATATCGCGAGGATGCAGAATCGCATCTGTAATCGCCGACTTCGTAATTTCATTGAAAAAAATACGCTGAACAGTCTTGTCCTTAAGCAATCCACGCTCTTTCATTAACTCATAAACGTGCCAAGAAATAGCCTCACCCTCACGATCAGGATCCGTCGCGAGCAATAACGCTTCTGATTTTTTAAGGCTTTTTGCAATTGCGTCAACATGACGCGCATTACGCTCGATAGGCTGATAAGTCATAGCGAAGTCATGTGTAGGATCTACAGAGCCTTTTTTAGCCGGCAAATCCCTCACATGGCCATAAGACGCGAGAACTGCGTAGTCATTCCCTAAGTATTTTTGTATCGTTTTCGCTTTCGCAGGCGATTCAACAATCACCAAGTATTTACTCATGCAAATGGCATCAATTCAAAGTAACCCCATGCTCTTTATCATAGAGCACAAGATCAAGAAATGCCAACTGTTCGTCATCCAATGTTCCAGCCAAAGTATTGCGTACAGTCCATTTGACTTCACTTAAAGCAATTAAATGCGAATCTGAAAACATCAAACGATTCAAAATAAGCTCCATCATATCAGGCGACACAACACCCCAACTCACTAACCGATGAAGGAATTGATGACTCACTTTAGTCAATCTAACACGCTCATCCGTCGTAAAAACTCTAAAGCTTTTGTCACTTGCAGATTGCACAAGCGCC
Source organism: Legionellaceae bacterium (assembly GCA_023266075.1). GTDB lineage: Bacteria > Pseudomonadota > Gammaproteobacteria > Legionellales > Legionellaceae > JAGVJT01. Next base: position 4,882 of record JAHFRX010000097.1, read on the forward strand.
ATATGAATAGCGGATTTTTTACTTGGAATCACAAAAAGCCCAGTGTCTTTCAAGATGCTCTCTGACGATGTCTCGGCCTGAGACGACTCCGCGATTTGCGGATAACGTTCTTTCAACTGAGCTATCGTTCTTTCAAACAAATCCAACAATAAATCAAACAAGCTGCTATCTTTCATCATGCGCACCTCACATAGCCACTAGGTAGAGATTGAATCACACCCTCTATTTCTAATTCCATCAAATCACAAATGATGTCTTCCATTGACCGCCCACTGCGAATCACCAATTGATCAACAGTAGCTATCCCATCTCCCATACAATGAAGTAAATGCTGCAACGCACTCTCCATTGAGCTTGCTTTTTTTACGAATTGTTTTTTAGTTTCTTCTAACGAAAAAACATCTAAAACATCTTGTAGCCTCGTCACTACTTTCGCTCCTTGCTGGAGTAGGTAATGACAACCGGCCGCTTTAGGGTTCCTGATAGAACCAGGTACCGCCATCACTTCACGATTTTGCTCTAAGGCCAATCGTGCTGTCAGAAGAGAACCGCTCGGTATTGCAGATTCCACAACCAATACAGCTAATGATATACCACTTATTATACGATTTCTACGGGGGAAATGTCCAGCAATCGGAGGAGAAGTTAGTGGAAATTCACTTAAAATCAGCCCAGATGTTTTAATTCGTTCACAAAGAACATCATGCTGCTTGGGATAAATACAATCAATCCCTGTGCCTAAAACTGCAATTGTTTTCCCGGTGCTCCTTAAACTACCTTCATGTACTGCTGCATCGATGCCTTTCGCAAGGCCACTGACAATTGTCAAACCATATTGAGACAAATCCTCTGAAAATTGCTTCGCGACCTCAATACCGGTCACGGTTGGATGGCGTGTTCCTACAATAGCAAGGCTCGGCAAAGCTAAACAAGCCAATTGCCCTTCTGCATACAAAATAGGCGGTGGATCAAAGATTTCTTTTAAACAGGCAGGATAATGCTTATCTTCAAATGTTAAAATAAAACGATTTTCTTGCTTGCTTAACCAAGCATAATCAGATGCAATCCCTTTCTCATCAATATTTTTCAAAGCAAATACAAGCCTCTCAGGCAAGCCACGCGCGCGCAATTCAGATGAAGGCAATGTAAAAAGTTCCTCAAGCGTTGGCCAGCGC
>JAHFRX010000098.1 GCA_023266075.1 Legionellaceae bacterium
AATGACTTTTAAATTTCCGATTGTGCTGGTATAATTGCGAGCCTTTTCTGGAAGATTGTATGAGCTGGAGAATTAGTAATGATACAAATGCAAACAGTGCTCGATGTTGCAGACAATAGCGGTGCACGCAAAGTGATGTGCATCAAAGTGTTAGGTGGATCGCATCGACGTTATGCTCGTATAGGTGACATTATTAAAGTAAGTATTAAAGATGCCATTCCACGAAGCAAGGTGAAAAAGGGTTCGGTGATGAATGCTGTTGTTGTTCGTACGAGCTCTGGTGTGCGTCGAGACGATGGCTCATTAATTCGTTTTGATGGTAATGCTGCTGTATTGTTGAATAATCAGCATGAGCCTATTGGCACACGTATTTTTGGACCAGTTACACGTGAGCTAAGAGAGCGCTTCATGAAAATCATATCGTTAGCAGCAGAAGTATTGTAGGAAGGGTAAATCATGCAACGTATAAAGAAAGGTGATACCGTAATTGTAACGACAGGAAAAAGCAAAAACCATATTGGTAAAGTAATGCTTGTCGCTGAGAAAAAACTGATCGTGGAAGGTGCTAATATGGTTAAAAAGCATGTGAAGCCTAATCCACAGTTGCAGCAAAAGGGCGGGATAGTTGAGAAAGAATTGCCTATCGATTCTTCAAATGTAGCTATGTATAATCCCCAAACTAAAAAAGCGGATAAAATTGGTTTTAAATTTATCAGCAAAGACGGTAAAGAACAGAAGGTAAGGTACTTTAAGTCTAATGATGAGTTAGTTGACCTCGATTAATTTGGATGATGAAGATGGCAAGATTAAAAGAATATTATAGAAGTGAAGTGATACCGAAGCTTTTGAAAGAACTTGGATATGACAATGTCATGCAAGTTCCAAAAATCACAAAAATTACGCTGAATATGGGTGTTGGTGAAGCGGTTGGTGATAAGAAGGTGATGAATTTTGCATTGGATGATATGACGCGTATCTCAGGACAAAAACCTGTGACGACGTTGGCACGCAAATCAATAGCGGGCTTTAAGATCAGAGAAGAGTGGCCCATTGGTTGTAAGGTTACTTTAAGAAAAAACAGGATGTATGAGTTTTTAGATCGATTGATCTCGATTACTTTGCCACGAGTGAGAGACTTTCGTGGTTTAAATCCGAAGTCTTTTGATGGCACAGGCAACTACAGCATGGGCATACAAGAGCAGATCGTTTTTCCTGAAATTGATTTTGATAAGATAGACTCAATTCGTGGTTTAGATATTACAATTACGACGAGTGCTAAAACAGATAAAGAGGCAAAGGCGCTGCTTGAGGCTTTCAACTTTCCTCTTAAAGATAAAGAACGTAAATAAGGGTGTTATTGTGGCTAAGAGATCAATGCTGGAACGAGAATCAAAAAAGTTAAAGCTTGTTGAGAAGTACCGAGGAAGAAGAGATGAGCTTAAAGCAATTATTAAATCCTCAGCCGATTTTGATAAAGTAAGAGAAGCGCAAGATGCGTTGGAAAAGCTACCTATTAATTCATGCCCTGTTCGACATACAACGCGTTGTCAGCAGTGTGGTAGAGCGCATGCGATTTACAGAAAATTTGGTTTGTGTCGAATTTGTTTGCGTATGCAACTAATGACAGGAAACGTAACTGGTGGACGAAAGTCGAGCTGGTAATCCTTTAAATGGTGGAGAAAAATCGTGAGTATGCATGATCCTGTGGCGGATATGTTAACGAGAATACGAAATGCTCAAAGTGCTAAGCACCAAGAGTTAACAATGATATCGTCAAATCTCAAGAAAGAAATTGCAAGAGTGTTAAAAGAAGAAGGCTATATTGCTGATTATAAAGTTGAAGATGTGGAACATAACATTAAATCTATGACACTTAAGCTCAAGTATTATAAAGGCAAGCCTGTGATAGAGCGCATCAAGCGAGTCAGTCGCCCAGGGTTGAGAATCTATAAGTCTGCTAATGAGCTAGGCTCTGTTGCGGGTTTTGGTGTGAAAATCATATCTACCTCACGTGGCGTGATGACACATGTTGCGGCGCGAAGAAGTGGTGTTGGCGGCGAAATTATTTGTGAAGTGGCTTAAAAGAGTTCGGGGAATAATATGTCAAGAGTAGCAAAAGCACCGGTTGCAATACCTTCTAATGTGACGTTGAGCCTCAATGAAGGCCAGTTGTCAGTGAAGGGACCCAAAGGTGTTGTTCACTATCACTGCAATCATTTAGTTAAAGTTGACAATACAGAAGCAAATGTCGTCACTTTTAGTCCAATGTCAGCAGATCCTGCGGGCTGGGCGCAAGCGGGCACGGCAAGAGCGATTGTTAATAATATGGTAAAAGGTGTGACGGAAGGGTTTACAATAACGTTAGAGCTTGTTGGCGTGGGCTATAGAGCGCAGTCTAAAGGAAAATCTATTTCTTTATCCTTGGGTTTTTCACATCCAATTGAATATGCGTTGGTAGAGGGCGTGAAGGCTGAAACACCGACCGTTACAAGCATCGTTTTGACGGGGATTGATAAACAGTTAATTGGTCAGGTTGCATCAGAAATACGGGCTTTAAGACCACCTGAGCCATATAAGGGTAAAGGTATTAAATACCTTGGTGAGATTATTATTCGTAAAGAAGCGAAAAAGAAATAAGGTGTTGGCGATGAAAAAAGCACAGGCTAGGGCGCGACGTGGATTAAAAACAAAAGCTATTATTGCGCAGTCAAATAGACCACGTCTTGTTGTTTTCAGAAGTGGATCCCATATTTATTCACAAATTATTGTCCGTGAGACACAAGGCGATCGAGTGCTTGTTGCCTCCTCTACAGTAGACAAGGCAGTTCGACAAAATCTGAAAGGCACTAAGACTGAACATGCATATGAAGTCGGTAAAGTGCTCGCAGAGCGTGCAAAAGCGGTGGATCTTGCTTCTGTAGCGTTTGATCGGTCTGGTTATAAGTATCATGGTCGTGTTAAAGCACTAGCAACGGGTGCACGCGATGGTGGGTTGGATTTTTAAGGAACTGTTATGGCTGCAGCATTAGAAGAGAATTTAAAAACTGACGGGTACCAAGAAAAACTAGTCTCAGTAACACGTACAGCGAAGGTCGTCAAGGGTGGACGTGTATTTGGATTTGCCGTTTTGGTTGTTGTTGGTGATGGTAAAGGCAAGATTGGTTTTGGTCGTGGTAAAGCACGTGAAGTTCCAATTGCAATTCAAAAGGCAATGGATCAAGCGCGTAAAAACATGGTGTATATTCCGCTTGCGGGTAAGACGATACATCATCAAATTACCTGGAGTTATGGTGCGTCTAAGATTTTTATGAAACCTGCGCGAGATGGTACAGGAATTATTGCTGGTGGCGCTATGCGGGCAGTTCTTGAGGTTCTCGGTGTACAAAATATTTTAGCGAAGAGTATTGGTTCCACAAATCCGAGCAATATTGTAAGAGCGACAGTAGATGCATTAACTAATATGTCGACACCAGACTTTGTTGCAGCGAAGCGTGGTAAGACCGTTGAAGAAGTGATGGCAGGTTAAAAATGGATAAAACAATTAAGTTAACACTCGTAAAAAGTTTAATTGGACGTTTGCCTAAGCATATATCCGTTGCACATCAGTTAGGACTTAAAAAGATAAATAGAACTGTGCAGCATAAAGATACGCCAGCCATTCGTGGATTGATTAATGTGATCAGTTACTTATTAAAAGTCGAGGAGTGTAATTAATGAGACTAAATACTTTATCCCCGGCATTAGGCTCAAAACCAGCACCTAAGCGCGTTGGTCGAGGCATTGGATCAGGTTTGGGAAAAACAGCTGGTCGTGGACACAAAGGTCAGAAAGCACGAGCAGGTGGTTATCATAAGATTAACTTTGAAGGCGGTCAGATGCCTATTCAAAGAAGACTGCCAAAAATGGGTTTCAATTCTCGTCTTGCACGCGTGACGGATGAAATCACGCTGTCTGAGCTTGCGACGCTTGATGCGGAAGTGATTGATTTGGATGTTTTGAAGGCGTATGGTTTGATTCCAAAAATGGTTCAGTTCGTGAAAGTGATTCAGACGGGCGCATTGGAGAAGGCAATTCAGCTCAAGGGTTTACGTGTTACAATAGGTGCGCGTAAGATCATCGAAGATCTTGGCGGAAGTTGTGAAGCGTAATGTCTACTAGAATGAAAAAAAATCAAAAGCAGACCACGGGTGGTTACGCTGAATTGAAAGCGCGGCTATGGTTTGTCTTGCTTGGGATTTTAATTTACCGTTTGGGTGCTCATATCCCGGTTCCGGGGCTTGACCCACAGCGCTTAGCGAGTTTCTTTTCAAGTCAGCAAAACACCATATTTGGTTTATTCAATATGTTTTCAGGTGGAGCGCTTTCGCGTGTTACAGTGTTTGCAATAGGGATTATGCCTTATATTACCGCCTCAATTATGACGCAACTTTTTTCAATGGTTGTGCCATCCTTGGAGCAGTTAAAGAAAGAAGGTGAGGCAGGTCGTCGCAAGATAAATCAATATACACGCTATTTGACACTTGGGCTGTCTATATTTCAGTCTTTAGGTATGGCGAGATGGCTGGCAAGCCAGCATATTGCTTTGTCTACGGGTATGTCCTTCTATCTTTTAGCTGTCGTGACGTTGGTTACGGGCACAATGTTTCTCATGTGGATCGGTGAGCAAATGACCGAAAAGGGTGTTGGCAATGGAATTTCATTACTTATTTTCTCAGGGATTGTGTCAAGTATGCCCAATGCAATGGCTTCTGTTTTACAGCAGGTCAAAGAAGGGCAAATGCAAGCATTGACTTTAATTGTTGTGATGACGATTGTGATTTCTGTGACTGCGTTTGTCGTTTTTGTTGAGCGAGGGCAAAGACGAATACGTGTAAATTATGCACAGAGAACGCAAGGTAGTCGAGTGTATTCAGCGCAAAACAGTCATTTGCCGCTTAAAATTAATATGTCAGGCGTGATTCCACCTATCTTTGCATCGAGTATCATTTTATTGCCAGCAACAGTTGCGCAATTTTTTGGTCGTGGCAAAGGGATGGATTGGCTTGCGGATGTTGGCATGGCTCTTTCGCCAGGGCAACCACTGTATTTAATTATTTATGCAGCGGCTATCCTTTTCTTTGCATTTTTTTACACGGCATTAGTATTTAATCCTAAAGAGACTGCGGAAAACCTCAAAAAATCATCGGCGTATATTCCTGGTATCCGACCGGGTGAGCAAACATCTAAATTTATTGATGGTGTAATGACGCGATTAACATTAACGGGTGCTTTGTATTTGGTTTTGGTCTGTTTATTGCCACAAATTTTGATGTATGCCTGGCACGTCCCATTCTATTTTGGTGGCACGTCGTTGTTGATTATCGTTGTTGTCATTATGGATTTTGTTGCACAAGTGCAGGCACATTTGATGGCGCAGCAATATGAGTCTTTAATGAAAAAAGCTAATTTTAAAAGCAATAAGCTGCCCAGTTTACTATGATTATTTTGGAGTCTAGCGATGAAAGTAAGAGCATCAGTGAAGCGTATTTGCAGAAACTGTAAAGTAGTAAAACGAAGTCGTACTGTTCGAGTAATATGTAAAGATGGACGGCATAAGCAAAAACAAGGCTAATTGGCTTGATTTTAAGATGTGAACCTTGTATCCTTTTGTCCCTCCTCAAGTGATAAAAGTGATCTGAGGATAAAATAACGTACGGAGAAACGAATGGCTCGTATAGCAGGTGTAAATATTGCGGATCATAAACATATCGTGATTGCGCTAACCTCAATTTACGGTATAGGTAAGCCAACTGCATTGAAACTTTGTGAACAAGTAGGTATTAATCTTGCAGCGAAAGTTTCTCAGTTGTCTGAGCAAGAGCTTGAATCATTACGGACTGAAATTGCTAAAATTACAGTCGAAGGTGATTTGCGTCGTGCTGTCTCAATGAATATTAAACGACTAATGGACTTAGGGTGTTATAGAGGTCAGCGTCATCGTCGGGGTCTACCTGTTCGTGGTCAACGCACAAAGACAAATGCAAGAACGCGCAAAGGTCGACGCA
>JAHFRX010000099.1 GCA_023266075.1 Legionellaceae bacterium
GTTCCTTTTGTTGGACCTGTTGTGATTGCGATTGTTTCGGTAATTGTTTGGATGCAAGGGAGTGTTGTAGGTGCGTTAATCGTGGTTGTGTGGGGAAGTGTTGTGATGTTTCTAGCCGATCATTTTATTAAACCAGCGCTCATCGGCGGCGCCATCAAACTACCTTTTTTAGTCGTGTTATTTGGTATTTTAGGTGGTGTTGAGACGCTTGGCCTCTTAGGATTGTTTATTGGGCCGATAGTGATGGTATTGTTTTTAACACTTTGGCAAGAAACAGAAGGTCCTGTGGGTGATTGTTCATAAGTTACTCAAGAACATGTTGTAGTTGTACTTAAAGTCGGTGCTATTCTGATAATTATAAATTGCAAGATTCAGTTGTATCAGTAAATTCAGTTGTGACGGATTAATAACGAGTCCCAATCCAAATCCTATGGAAATAGGCGCTCCGATAGGATGAATTATACCGCCAGAATTGTGCTCCCAATAATTAGCGATATAACTGTTGATGAAGCCTACATCGATTTGATTAGATTTGATGGCTGAAATAATATCGTTATCTGTTTCAAAGGTTTTCACATTGCTATTTTGAATATTCATATCGGTGAGTGCTATTGCATAAGCGCTGTTAGTGATAACGCCAACACGCATTTGTTGGATAGTATCAAGATTTGGCACATTATTTTGGTTCGCTTCAAGGCCAACAAATTGCGCTTGACTGGTCATATATGGGATTGAAAAATTAACATATTTTTGCATTTTTGCATTGATAACGAAATCACCAACGGCAACACCAATTTGATTATTGTCGAAAGATTTTAAGATTTCGGATCGTCTAATCGGGATATAGCTACAGGTTCTTTTCATATGTTGACAAACAGAATTCATGGTTGAAATATCGAAGCCATAATATTCAGTTGAGCTAGCTTGCATGATAAAAGGCTCAGTAAAAGGCACGATGCCTACTCTTAATACAGATTCTGAGTTAGGTTGCAAGGTGGGGACCGCATGTGCGATACAAGAAATACAGCTAATGATGAGTATTATGAAAATATTCTTCATGTCCATGCTCTGTAAAGTGAAATCATTATATAATGGTATAGCACAATAATGGAGAAATTATCGGATGATGATTTCAGAAGCCGTTGTAAAACGTGCGGCGCAACAACTGATTGAAATGAGTGATTATGCGGCAAGACATCAGCAATTGCTTCATACATTAGTAGAAACAAAGGCATGGATGCATGCATTTTCCTTTACAATGTATTTACAAGAGCTTGAGGTGTTGCATAGACAGCCTGTAGAAATGTTGGCGGTCTTACTTAGAAAATTTCGGCATCAACATTTGTTGAGATTATTGTTAAGAGAGTTTGTTGGTCTTGCAACGACTGAGGAAACAATGCGATCGTGGTCTGATGTTGCCGATGCATTGATTGTGACAACACTGAAGTGTTGTCACAATTGGTGTATTTCTTTGCATGGTGAACCTTTGGATAGTCGGAGGCGCTCAGTGCGATTGTATCCTGTAGCACTTGGAAAACTTGGTGGGCAAGAGCTTAATTTTTCGTCTGATATTGATCTTTTTTTTATTTATGATGAGACGGGACAGACTGCTGGCCCTGCAGTGATTACAAACGAAGAGTATTTTATAAAAGTCATTAAAAAATTTATTTATTTATTTCAAAATAGTTCAAATGACGGGTTTGTTTTTCGCGTTGATTTACGTTTGCGCCCTTTTGGCGCAAGTAGCGCGCTTGCAATGAGTGTTGCTGCAACAGAGGTATATTATCAGGAACAGGGACGTGATTGGGAACGATACGCGATGGTGAAAGCGCGTTTCATCGGTGATGATGCTGATTTTTTATTAAAGCGCTTTATTACGCCTTTTGTTTATCGGAAATACGTTGATTTTAGTGTAATAGAGTCTTTACGTAGTATGAAAATGTTGATTGAGCGGGAGCTTATTTTAAATCCGTTACTTGATGATATTAAAAGAGGAATGGGTGGTATTCGAGAAATTGAATTTATTATTCAATGCTTTCAGTTGATTCGTGGCGGGCGCATGAAGCGTTTACAAATACCTTGTGCGATGCGAGCTTTAGAGGTTTTAGGTAGCGAAAAGTTATTGAGGTGGTCTTTTGTATTGAAAGAAGCCTACTTATTTTATCGAAAACTTGAAAATGCATTACAAACCTTTGCAGATAGACAAACACATACGCTTCCCCAAGAGGATAGGGTGAGCGCTTATGTGTTATTGATGCTGAAGTATGATTCTCATGCGCAGTTTATTAAAAAAATAAAGCAGTATCAGCGTATTGTGCGGCATTTATTTTGTCGAATGTTGGGAGAAAAAAAAGAGGCTGATGGTGAGCAACAAGTGTTGGCGAGCCACTTACTGACGCAAATTTGGAAAGGGCATATTGAAACGACGATGGCGGTGAATGCGCTTAAAAACCAAGGTATTTCTCATGCGGAACAATGTTATTATTTGATACATGTATTTCGACATTCGCCGAAGTGTCGTCGACTATCTCAGGTCGTACGTTTACGTTTGGACCGCTTGATGATTCGATTTTTGGAAGCATTGGCGGCATCAAATCCTACAACATCTGCGCTATCTTCTATGTTTCAGTTGTTTGATGTTATTGTAAACAGAAGCGTTTATTTAGCGCTACTAACAGAAAATGATCGTGCGTTACATACGATAATGTACTGGTTCCAAAAAAGTCCATTGATTGCAAATTGGGTCGTGTCGAATCCATTTTTATTAGATACGTTGATTTTCCGTGATGAGCGTTGGCAGCCATTGACACGTGCTGAGTTGAAAGTTGTTTTACAGCAACATTTATCAAATTCAATTGATAAGGAGATTCAAGCAGAGTTATTAAGAGAGTTTAAGCTCATCTATTGGTTACAAATAGCGTGTACTGAATTAAGTGAGCGATGTACGTCAATAGACGCTTCTCGGTTTTTGTCAAATTTGGCAGAAGTCATTGTTTTAGCGGTTGTTGATTTAGCAAGCGCGGCTTTAAGCGATAAGTATCCTGAAGTGAGCCTGATTAGATCTCAGTTTTCTTTGCTTGCTTATGGCAAGTTGGGAAGTAAAGAAATGAGCTATCATTCGGATTTAGATCTTGTGTTTTTACACGACGTATTACCTGTTGAAGAAAAATTAGTGATTCGATTGACTCAAAAAGTGCTTTATATGCTCACAACACGCTCTCGTGCCGGCATACTTTATCCTACTGATACACGCTTAAGGCCTTCTGGCTCATCAGGTCTTTTGGTGAGTAGTGCTTCGGCGTTTGTAGAATATCAATCTGTACATGCATGGACATGGGAACATCAAGCACTTTTAAAAGCACGCGTTTTGCTGGGCAGTAAGATATTGAAACAGCAGTTTTTTGATTTAAAAAAGATTATTTTTTCGAGGATTCTTGATAAATGGGAGACGTTTGATGAAATACATGCAATGCGTATTAAAATGAAACAGCATCATGTCTGTGAAGAGCCCCATGCTATGAAGTATCATCCGGGAGGGTTATTAGATTTAGAGTTTTTAGTTCAGTTCCTTGTACTTACGACACCTCACGCCGTTTGGCGTCGTGTGACGCATATTGGGCGACAGCTTTTGCATTTGCAAGCATTGGGTGTTTTTCAGGGTGAGCAGTATCATGATTTAAAAAAAGCGTATGAGGCTTTTCATCACGTGTTGCATCAAGAAGCACTCAACTCGGTAGTAAGATGTTCTGTTGAGGCGATACATTATGATAGCGTGCAAGCGATTTATGCGATGAAGACACCCGTTAAGTCATAGTCATCGCTACTTTCAATATGGACATCTGCACGCATTCCGGTCTCGATGTCTTGTCGATATGGTAAATAGACTACGCCATCAATTTCTGGAGCATCTCCTTTAGTTCTAGCGATAATTTGATCTGTGTTGACGGTATCAATAAGTACAGTTTGCGTTGTGCCTATTTTGTTTTTAAGGCATGCGCGACTAATTTTAGCTTGTGTTTGCATAAATCTATCATATCGTTCTTGCTTGATTGCATCGGGCACCGGTGATTCAAGCGAGTTGGCTTTTGCGCCGTTGACCGGTGAGTATTGAAAGCAACCAACGCGGTCTAGTTTGGCCTCTCCGAGAAAAGCTAATAACGCTTCAAATTCATCTTCTGTTTCACCAGGAAATCCTACAATGAATGTAGAGCGTAAGGTGATGGATGGACAAATTTCACGCCAATACTGAATGCGTTGAAGTGTGTTTTCACGATTTGCAGGGCGTTTCATCGCTTTTAGAACACGTGTGCTTGCGTGTTGTAATGGGATATCAAGATAAGGCAAGATATACCCTTTTTCCATGAGTGGAATAATGTCATCAACATGCGGATAAGGGTAGACATAGTGTAAGCGTACCCAGATGCCTAATTCGCCTAATGCTTCGCATAAATCATAAAATTGTGTTTTATATGTTTTCTGATTCCAAGTGATGGGTGCAAAACGCGTATCGATGCCATAGGCACTTGTGTCTTGTGAGATGACTAGAAGTTCTTGAACGCCAGCCTTCTTAAGATGGGTCGCTTCCGTCAGTAACTGGGTCATGCTGTAGCTTTGTAGTTTGCCGCGCATCGTTGGGATGATGCAAAAAGTACATTTTTGATTACAACCCTCAGAAATTTTCAGATAAGCATAGTGCCTCGGTGTTAATTTGATACCAGCAGGAGGAATCAGCGCTGTGAAGGGATCTTTCGGTGGTGGTAAGTGGCGATGAACTGCTCGTACAACTTCTTCATAAGCATGCGCTCCACTGATATGTAAGACATCAGGGCATGCTTCGCGAATTAAATCAGCTTTAGCACCGAGGCAGCCTGTGACAATAACGCGCCCATTTTCTTGCATGGCTTCTCGAATCGTGTTTAAAGACTCTTCGATGGCCGTATCAATAAAGCCGCACGTGTTAATGACGACGACACCCGCATCCTGATATGTCGACACCAATTCATATCCTTGGGCGCGCAGTTGAGTAATAATACGCTCCGAGTCAACTAATGCTTTGGGGCAACCTAAACTCACAAAACCAACACGATGATTCATTTAAATACAAATATTGTTAAAAAAGTGTGCTAATTATACTGTAAATTTAAAAGCGGATCTATGGCCTCTTTAGGCCTCTTTAGGATTTACCAGCTTGGAAAGTAAATGAGAATCTGTTAATGTTCAAAAGAACATGGAATCTTGACATCTGGGGGCGCGATGGATCGTGAAGATAAGTTTTTTGTGCTAAGTTTGCTGTCGCTCGCGGTGAGCCTGTTTTTGTTTCCGTTGGCGTTATATTTATTACCTCAAGCGTGGTTAGGTTGGGTGTATCATATGCCAGATTTTATCACCGCATTTTCAGAATATGTACAATTATCTTGGGGTGTGTCGGAAGACGGTGCGTTGTGGGTTGTTGTGAGCATCTTGTTTTTTTGGGGCGTTATTTTTTCATTCATTGCTTATTATGCTGCACGGCAAGTGCGTGTCGATCACAAGAAGAAGGTACCGCACGAAAGCGTCAATGAAGCGGGAGTGCGTTTGAAACAAGCGAAACAAAACCGGCGTGCAATACTGTCTTCGCTCGTTAAACTTGCTGTAATTATATTTATGGTTTTTGTGATTTCTGACATCATGCAATGGGCGATGGCTGTTGCGACGTAAGGAGATGAGTCATGTTTTCTTGGAAGCGTTTTAAAATTAATCGACTAATGAAAAAGCTATTAGGGATGCAGCGCAATCGTATTCATAATCCACCTACCGAAGAGATTTTGAAAAAAGAGGTTGAAGGGTATCATTTATTGGCATCGATGTATCAGAAGCTTGAAGGTCAGAAAAAGTTTCCTTTTGCAAAAGAGGCTAAGTGTGCAGCTTATCGTGCTGCTGCGATGATAGATGATGTGAAAGCGCAATTTATTTTAGGAAAAATACTCTTGGATGAAGGCAAAATGCGTAAA
>JAHFRX010000100.1 GCA_023266075.1 Legionellaceae bacterium
TGGCTTCAATGGCCAGTAAGCCGTAATGGACGACAGGGTCTTGAAAGGCTTTTGCACCCTTGGAGATTGCATAAGCGAAGGCTTTTTTCGCATCATGTACTCGAAAGCCCATCGCACAGGCGCCCGCGCCATGTATTTTGGCATGGTGTTGGGCTTGAGCGTCGGGTGTTACATTGACAATGATTTGAATTTGGCCTTGCTCGTATCGAAAAATAGGCTGGGTTTGATGTGTGGCGCGAAGATGAAAGCCAAATTGTTCAAACATCGTTTGAAGTGCATTGATATCCGGGCCTGAAAATTCAAGAAATGCAAATCCATTGAGCCCACAAGGATTGTCTAGTGCTGTATTCATCCATCAACTCCTTCTTTTTGATGTTGTAATTGAATTAAAAATAATCCATCGCCAATGGGAAGAAGTGTGGTATGCACGCGAGCATCTGTTTTAATCAATGTGTTTAATGCTCTAATTTCACGTGTTTGTGCATCATGATTTAAAGGGTTAATCACATCTCCTTCCCAAAAAATATTATCAATTGCAATTAAGCCAGTTGGTTTGATTAATTGCAATGCATGCTCGTAATAAGCAACATAATTTGTTTTATCTGCATCGATAAAAATGAAATCAAAACTTGCCTGATGTCCTTCTTGAAGCAGCTTTGTGAGTGTTTCAAATGCAGGTGCAAGCACTAAATCAATTTTTTCATCGACGTTTGCTTCTTGCCAATAATTCCGTGCATCTTTTGTCCAGTGTTCATTGCGATCACACGTGATTAAACGACCATCTTGTGGTAAGGCAAGCGCCATGGCCAGTGCACTGTAACCGGTAAATGTGCCTAATTCGAGTACTTTTTTAGCATTGAGCATACGGACTAAAAATTGCAAAAATTGTCCTTCTTCGGGTGCGATTTGCATGTGCCCGATGGGTATTTCAGCCGTTTTCTCTCTCAGTTTGACTAAAACAGGATGTTCACGGAGTGAAATATCGCGCATGTAATCGGACAGTGCATGGGTCATCTGCAGGTGTTTCATTGCAGTTTCTCAAAAGCGATTTGATCAGCGACTTGACTCGTGGGTTTGTTTTGTTGTTTGGCAGATTCAAAAATATGCATGAGAGAGTCATGGATGTGGCTGAGTTTATCTTGATAGTTTGTGTCTTGGCCGTGCAAATATTGAGACGCAGCAAAAATAAGTCCGCCAGCGTTAATGACGTAGTCTGGTGCGTATAAAATACCTTTGTCATGCAGTATTTGCCCATGATAAGTGTGTGCCAGTTGGTTATTTGCAGCCCCGGCAACGACACGCGTGTTCAGTTCAGGAATAGTTTCATCGTTTAAGATAGCGCCTAACGCACAGGGTGCGAAAACATCACAGGCGGTTTGATGGATGGTGTCAACAGCAGTCGATGTTGCGTCAAATGTTTTTACAGCCATCTGTACTGTTGCCGGATTGAGATCTGCCACGGTGAGTTTAGCACCCGCTTGATGGAGCAAGGTTGCAAGACGATAGCCGACATGGCCCAAGCCTTGAAGTGCAATGTGTAGATTCTCCAGCGTGTTTTTTCCATATTGAAAATACACAGCCGCTTCAATACCATGAAAAATCCCTTCGGCTGTTGCAGGCGATGGGTCTCCATGTTTTGATAAGCTTGCAACATAAGGTGTATGTAAGCCGACTCTATCCATATCACTGAGTTGTGTGCCGCTATCTAAAGCTGTGATATATCGCCCTTGTTGTTCCTGTACAAATGTAGAGAAAGCATCAAAATAAGCGTCTCTATTGAATGGTGTTTTAGGTTTCATGATCACAGCTTTTCCGCCACCTAACGGCAAATTGACTAACGCGGCTTTATAGCTCATACCACGCGCAAGACGCATCGCATCATAAAGTGCTGCACTCGGATTATCGTATTCGATGAAGCGGCAACCACCTAAAGCAGGGCCAAGTTTTGTGCTGTGAATAGCAATGATCGCTTGCATTCCTGTTTTTGGATCTATTTTTACATGAAAGTCGCCAAAACCGTGTGTCACCGCATATTGAAAAAGATCACCATCACAAAAGAGACCTGATGAATGTTCCATAACTCACCTTAAGAAAATTTAAATGAGTGTTATAGACCTATTTTGATTTTAAATCAACGGGTACAATAAGCGCTTAAGATGATTCATATCAGCGAGGGAAATATGTTTGAAGGCCAATTCATTGCGCATCGAGGGGCTTCTGCTTATGCGCCTGAAAATACGCTTGTTGCTTTTAAAAAAGCAGTATCAATGGGTGCGCGCTGGATTGAGCTTGATGTGATGTTAAGCAAAGATGGTGAGGCATTCGTCTTTCATGATGAAACTTTAAAACGCACAACCAATGGTACAGGGAAGTTTGGGCATGTGAATGCAGATTATATCCAATCTTTAGACGCAGGAAGTTGGTTTTCAAAGATTTTTGTAAATGAGCCTGTCCCTACATTAAAATCTGTTTTGATGTGGATAGCGGAGCATGAAATCAGCGTTAATATTGAAATTAAACCTTTTCCTGGATGCGCACAAGAAACTGCGTTAGCAACATTGCAAGCGATTCATCGATACTGGCCTCATCATGGAGATCGGTTGTTGATTTCAAGTTTTGATATCGAAGCGTTGCGGTTTTGTCGACAATTTGAACCTGAGATAAAAATGGGTTTGTTATTGAATAAATGGCAAGAAGATAGTCTCTTGTGTGCGAAAGAATTGAATTGTATTTCTATTCATTTGAATAAAAAAATCACCTCCTTGCCGCGTGTTAAGCAATTGAAAAAGTCAGATTTTTCGGTCTGTGTTTATACGGTAAATAGCAAACGTGAAGCAGAGCGATTTTTGCAGTGGGGGGTTGACGCTGTTTTTACAAATTATCCTGATATTTTTCAACTCACTTTAAAGCGAAAACTTTTTAAAAAAATCCTGGATAAAAAGGTCATCGTCGCCTAAAATTCTTGTTTGTGATGATGGCGTAATGAGGAGTATGGCTTTTATGCATGATGGGGCTGTTTTTTATACCATTTTTTTAGTCTTTACTGGAGCGGCAGTTTTTTCAACACTTGTGCTATATACGCGCCAGTCGCTTTTGGTCGCTTATATTTTACTTGGCGCGGCACTAGGACCTTGGGGGCTCGCACTTGTTTCTGATTTGAGTGCTGTCAGGCAAGTTGGAGATGTTGGGATTGTATTTTTGTTATTTTTATTAGGCCTGCATCTGCAACCACAGAATCTTCTGCATATGTTGAAAAAAGTAACTTGGATTGCAATGCTCAGTTCTTTTGTTTTTGCAGTGATTGCTTATTTTATTGGTCGATGGTTCGGATTAACGACAGCAGAGTCGTTGATTTTGGGTGCATCGATGATGTTCTCGAGTACAATTATCGGATTGAAATTATTACCGACAACCATCTTACATCACCAACATACGGGTGAGGTCATGATAAGCGTGCTCTTGATGCAGGATATTATCGCGATTGTGGTATTGATTCTTATTAATGGCGGTATGCATAAAGCCGGTGGTTTTATGTTGCAAGATTTAGTTTCAGTGTGTGTGACGTTGCCTGCGTTGATTTTCTTTTCTTTTGCCATTGAACGCTATATCTTAGTGAAACTTTTAGCGCGATTTGATAGAACGCAAGAATATGTGTTTTTGCTCTCTATTGGATGGTGTTTAAGTTTATCTATGCTTGCAAATCGATTAGGACTCTCGGAAGATATTGGCGCCTTTGTCGCCGGTGTTGCATTAGCATCGAGTCCAATTTCGTTATTTATTGCTGAAAGTTTAAAACCGTTGCGAGATTTCTTTTTAGTGATGTTTTTCTTTGCCGTCGGTGCGACATTTAATTTTGGCTTTGCAGCACAAGTGGTCATTCCAGCATGCATACTGGCGCTATTGATGCTCGTTATAAAGCCAATGTGCTTCCATTTTCTGCTTAAGAAAGCCGGTGAAAAAAGCGCTGTTGCTAAAGAAGTGAGTATTCGGTTGGGTCAGGCGAGTGAATTTTCCTTGTTGGTCGCGAGTATCGCGTTAAGCACAAAATTGATTTCAGATGTGGCTTCTAATCTCATTCAAGCCACAACAATTTTAACGTTTATCGTGTCTTCTTATCTCGTCGTGCTAAAATATCCAACACCGATGTCTTTATCTGATAAAATGCGAAAAGACTAATCTTATTCATGAGTTTAAGGGTGATTATGCATATCGAAAGTCAATTGATGAGGCTTTTCATTTTGGTGATGATGGCGTCCTGTCTCTATGGTTGCGCATTACAACGTCAGCATGACATTGACGCACAGACGACGCGTGCATGTATTGCCGTTTGTCAGACACAGATGAGTCAATGTGCTACGAGCTGTACTCATCATTGCCGAGCATGCGAGAAAGAGGCGGTTCGTGAGACGAAGAAGGGTTATCAGCGTTACCTTAAAGAGCGTTGTGTGAAAGGCAAAAGCTTTGTTCGGCGTTTGCAATCTTATCATGATCCACTACAATGCCGTAAAACCACATGTGATTGTGCGGCGGACTTACGTGTCTGCGTCGAGTCTTGTCGTGGCGATATTCATAAACAAATTCAGGTTGAGAAATCCTGCTGTTAGAGAGGTTATTGTAAATGATGTCCATCGAAATGAAAGCGGATATTGATCCCATTGAAACACGAGAATGGCTTGACTCTCTTAAAGCCGTTGTCGCAACGGATGGTGGAGCTCGTGCAAGTTTTATTATTCAAGCACTTTTAAATCAGGCAAGTATTTTAGGCATCGCATTACCGGATGCCATACATACAGCGTATCGAAACACGATTAAACCTGAAGACGAAAAGTTGATGCCACCTGATCAAGGATTACAAAAACGCATTGCGGCATTAATTCGTTGGAATGCGGTAGCGATGGTATTGCGTGCTGGTAAATATGCACCAGAGCTGGGTGGTCATATTGCGACGTACGCGTCGGCCGCAACACTGTATGAAACGGGATTTAATCATTATTTTAAAGGGCCTCAATCACCGGGTGGTGGTGATTTATTATATATTCAAGGACATAGTTCACCGGGTATTTATGCGCGTGCTTTTTTAGAAGGTCGTCTAACAGAAGCGCAATTGGCTCATTTTAGACAAGAAATTGAAGTCGATGGTTTATCCTCTTATCCGCACCCTTGGTTGATGGGAGATTTTTGGCAATTTCCTACAGTATCCATGGGTCTTGGTCCGATACAGGCCATTTATCAAGCAAGATTTTTAAAATATCTGGAAAATCGAGGATTGATTGAGCCTAATGCACGAAAGGTATGGACATTTTTGGGTGATGGTGAAATGGATGAACCTGAGTCTATCGGTGCGCTTTCTATTGCGGTGCGTGAGAAGCTTGATAATCTTATTTTTGTCGTCAATTGTAATTTGCAGCGCCTGGATGGCCCAGTACGAGGCAATGGTAAAATTATTCAAGAGCTTGAGGGCGTGTTTAAGGGTGCGGGTTGGAAGGTTCTTAAGGTGATCTGGGGTGGACGTTGGGATTCTTTGTTTACCAAAGACACAGAAGGGCTGATGGAAAAACGCATGCAAGAATGTGTCGATGGCGATTTTCAGGCGTATAAAGTGAACAATGGTGCCTATGTGCGTGAGCATTTCTTTGGGCAATATGCCGAATTAAAAGAAATGGTCGCACATATGTCGGATGAGGAAATTTGGCGATTGAATCGTGGGGGACACGATCCGCAGAAAGTTTATGCAGCGTATGCAGAGGCTGTAGCGCACACTGGCAGTCCAGTCGTTATTTTAGCTAAGACGATTAAAGGCTATGGTATGGGTGCTGCGGGTGAAGGCATGAATATCACGCATCAACAAAAGAAAATGACTATCGAGCAATTGCGCGCATTTCGCGATCGGTTTAGCATTCCTATTTCAGATGATAACATCAGTGATATCCCGTTTTATCGTCCACCAGAAAACAGTCCTGAAATTCAATATCTTA
>JAHFRX010000007.1 GCA_023266075.1 Legionellaceae bacterium
GATCAAATGTTAGGACAGCAGCCCGTTATTATTGCACTCGACATCGATGCTTTGCTTTTTGATAAAATTGAGCGTGCTGCTGATGCTGGGTATTCTGTGATTGAGATTAACGGGATCGATGCCTTTATGCTGGAGCGCGTTTTGACAGAGTTTTCTCAACTTAAGATTGGTGTTGGCAATGTGATTAGTTCAGAGCAACTTGAGGATGCACATCAAGCGGGCGCACATTTCATGACAAGTCCTGGTTTTTTACCTACGTTGGTGCAAATGGCACAGATTTATTCAATCAATTATATCCCTGGGATTGCAACATTGACTGAGGCGATGCACGCATTTTCACTCAATTGCCATTATGTTCGGCCATTTCCAGCATCATTATCGATATGTACGGTACTCAGTAAGTATTTGCCATTGTTGCGCCTACTTCCCGCGGAGGTTGAGGTTGATGAAGCCGAGCACTTTTTGAATTTACCGGTTGTTGCTGCGGTGAGTGTGATTAATCCAGAAATGCGTCTACTGGCTTCTATTTAGTCGGTTAGAAAATGCTACACATTTTTCAATTGCACCCGAGTGGGCGAGTGATTTTGCAATATGAGAACAATTAGGCTACAATGTAGCCAATTTCATAACCTTGGAAAATACGCTGATGCAACGGCTTCTACCCTTTCTGTTTCTGACGTTATTATCCTTACCCGTGTTAGCACAAGATTTTCTTTGCCAAGTGCATCACTGCGTGGGTATTGTTGATGTGGGCAGTACGGGTTCAAGATTGTTTTTATATACATATGATAAAGATACGGAAGGCTATCCTATTCAAATCAAAGAGCAGTGGTCAAAAAAAGTCACGCCAGGTCTTGCGACACTTGATTTGAAACAAGAGAAAATTGATGCATATTTCGATGAATTATTTTCCACATCCGTCGATTCTGAAATTCCAGTATATATCTATGCTACGGCGGGGATGCGTTTACTTTCAAATACAAAGCAGCTTGATTATTATCAAGCCGTTAAACAATGGTTTAGTACGCATACAACGTCTTGGACATTGAAAGAGGCCAGGACGATTACTGGTAAAGACGAAGGTGTGTATGGTTGGCTCGCGGTCAATTACAAATTGAATACACTCAATAACCAACATGCTTCAGATGTAGGCGTGATGGATATGGGTGGTGCGTCCGTTCAAATCGTTTTTCCAGTGAATGAGGCCATTGCCTTACCCAGTGCGCGTACGACACAAGTGAAATTGTATGGTAAAACGTATACGCTATATTCGTATAGTGCTTTAGGATTAGGAAAAACACTCGTAACACAGCAATTTTTGAATCATCCGGCCTGTTATGCGTCTGGTTATGTATTGGCGGATCAAGCCTTGGCTTCAGGTAATGCGTTGTCTTGTGTAAAAGATATTTCACATTTAGTCAATGATGTACATCATGTTGCAGATGAGGTCAGCTTGTTGGTTAGAAAAGAACCTAGACGTTGGTATGCGATGGGTGGTATCACGTACACCGCTCGAAATACATTGTTTAATTTGGATGATCCATTGATGCCGGAGCATTTGTTGCGAGCGGCTGATCAACATGCTTGTTCGCGTCCTTGGTCAGAGGTGGTCGCCAAAGCACCTCTTGACGGAGATATGGCCTGCTTACTTGCGTCGTATTATTATGCGCTGATGGTTGATGGGTATGGTATTTCGACCAAAGAGACGTTGGGTTTAATGCCCGATGCTGGTTGGACTTTGGGTGTTGTACTGTCTCTTTAAGTGCATGTGATATTGTCGAATGATGTTGAACCTGTTCCAATAGATTCAGCGTGTGTGCATAAGAAATCTTTTTTTGTTCGCGTGATGGCCAGAGGATGCCTTGATCT
Source organism: Legionellaceae bacterium (assembly GCA_023266075.1). Lineage (GTDB taxonomy): Bacteria > Pseudomonadota > Gammaproteobacteria > Legionellales > Legionellaceae > JAGVJT01. Next base: position 1,870 of record JAHFRX010000007.1, read on the forward strand.
TGATTTGAACGTAAATCACTGAAGATACGAATAAAATGAAAATAGGCATAAAAAAGCCCGCGAATAATATAAAAGTGAAATTGATGTGTCAACCGACGAATAAATTTAACTAGATCCCGTGAGGGTGGTAATTTTGTTTTTGGTGATGGTGAGGCTCCGTGCTGCATGGTACTCATTTCGTATTCGGCAATGCGTTTTGTGTAACCTAATTGATGGAGATAGAACGGCAGCCATGCTTTAAAATCTTTACTATTTTTCCAACGAAGCCAACCGAAGTTTGCATCAAAAAAGTGATACTGGTCGTTTTTCTTACAAAAACCGACAATGTGTGACGATAAATAGCCATTGAGATAGAGCAATATGACACCGTTCTCAGTTTTTTCGGCGCAGTGTACTAACTGATAAGCGACGTCTTTTAACGAGGGCATAAAACTACTTTTCCACAGATTTTTTTTGATGCGATAGGTTGTTCGTGATGAATTTAATGCTTGTAATAATTGAGTGCGGTTGGATTGAAGTGCCTGGTAGTATGCAATTTCAGGTGTGAGCGGCATGAGATGATTCAAGCCTGGGTGATGCTTTACTAAACTGAAATGGTATTGTGTTGGTTGAAAAGTGGTTGGTGTATCGGCACGTAGACCATAAAACGCATCATCTTCGAGAAGTGACTTTCCCCAGCGCATCACATATCCAAAACATTCGCCAGAGGAGTTTCCGAGTCGGTATTCTTGTGTTTGGTGCGCTGGTAATACCATTTTGCCAGAATAAGGATGTGTTGTTTTCAGCAGCAGTTGATGTCGTCGATGATGAAGACGTGCGTAATGTTGTTCAGCCTTTATCCAGTTTTCAGTTTGATGTTGATTAAAGGAGCTTAATTGCATGTGAAGATTGTTTAATGTTCGCCTATAGTGTCGGTCAAACCATGATGTGCATCGAAGTTCTTTTGTAATTGCATCTAAGAGATGATCAACATCATTGCTCCAGGGTAGTGGTTGGTCCATTGTTTTTTGAAGACGAAGATAAAGCGGGTGTTTTGAAAAATGATTTTTTTGATCAAGTAAATATTGAATTTTTGAATCCACGTCAGTTGATATATCAGTGAGAACAGATTTAATGATCATAAGCTTTGTTTTTTTGATGATATTAAAGATAGAAAGCTTTGCTATCTCAAGAGTGAGTTGTGCCTCAACACGTCCTAATTTACGTTCTATTCGGGGATGTTTAGCGATCTCTTCAAAAGAACGCCAACCGTTGTACCCTGAGTTCTCTTGAAGGAGTTGCTTGAAAAATTGTCGTTGCGATACAGCGAAAATTTTATCCTGTGATAAAGTCGTTAGATCTTGAGAAAATGTATAAATATTTTGATAAGCGCGCATTTTTTTCACAGCAAAACAACTTTGATTTACAATTGTACATCATCTCCTTAATAGCAAACAACAGAGAGTGGTTTTTGATGTATACTGCCTTGTACTTCCCAGCCTTCGATGGATTGAGCCGTTTTTCTGTCTTTGGGTTTTGCAAAGAAGCTCAATGAGGGTCGCAATCCGGGATATAAAGATGACATCGCTTTAACATCTTCGTCTGTATTGATTTGAATGAACTCAATACATTTTCGTACGATATTATAACCGGTCCATGTGTCAGTTTCTTTTGTAAAACGCTTGATTTTAGGAGGTTTTTGGCCAGTGCCTAAGAGTATTTTTTGAACATACGTATGGCAGTCATTGTTCCCTATTTCAAATCCAAATATCCTAAATTTGAGTGTTTGAGAATGTGTTTCTTGTAGTATGCGATCCAGTGTCAGCATTTCAAACAGTTTTTGCCCTGTGACATGACGAATAGACTCTGCTTGATTGACCCAGCGTGGTGTTTTAACGCGTGCACCATACTCAATGGGTACGGCTGTTTTCCCATTGATGCGGTAACGAATCAATGCATGATTACCCAGTGTACTGTCCATATTTCGATTGACGAAAATGGCGGGCGCTGTAGAGATTTGATAAGATTGCGGGGTGCGAAGAAAGCGTTGAAAAGCGTGTGCTTTATTCACCTCATCTTTGAAAAAGGTATCGATGATGTATCGCTTTGTTTCATTTTGATAAATATCGTAGTGTTTTTCAGCGTAAGGATTGTTTTGTGTGATGGATAATTTTTGAAGATGCTTTGCATCTAGTTCGCTTGAGATACGGCGAAGATGATTCAAACTATAGGTTATTTTCGACACGGTTTGGTTTCTAAGCGTTTTCTCAGGAAGATAAGTCCCGATTTTTAAACCAATAGCGCCACCGATCAAAAAGCCGGTATAAGCACCGTTGAGCACGTTCCATTCTGAGAAAAATCCTGCGGCAGTACCTGTCAATGCACCCAGCACACTACAAATGAGCATGGTGACAGCTGTACAAATATTGAGTAGGATTTTTTGAATGGTTCTGGTCCACGTATGTGTTTTAGCGGCATCCACCAAGGATTGCAGTGCCATCGTCAAGTTGTCCAAGTGCTTTGGCGTTTTTTCTTTATAAAAATTATCTAATGCCGTCACAAAGCGGTCAATATGCTTTAACATCAGCTTTTTTTTGTCTTCGGAGGGTTCTTTTTGTAAAGCGTTGAGTAGCAGAATGAGGTAATAACTCAATTCATTTTGAGGTAATAGGTTGATTTTATCTATCAATACTCATCCTTGTTGGTAATGAATTGGGAACATTATAACATCATTTAATCTTTATGTATATATTAAACTCAATCTTGAATGATCAGCAATTTGACAGAGGCACCATATCCTAAGAGTTCTGTGTTTGTTAAATTGAGTGTACGAATTTTAAAATCATGTAAAGCATGAAGCAATGGGTTAAAAGGAATCATGACAAAGGTAGCGGGTTTAGATTTTAATTGAGGTGCTTGATAAGGCTGAATCGTGCCTATCCACAAGGGGTGATAATGATAAAGCAAATGAAAATTTGAGCGCCATAAGCTTAAAATCAATACAGGTTTAGCTCCTTTTCTACCATAACTCATGACCAAATCTGGTTTTCGATTGAGATAAAATTGTCCTCGAATAGGTAGTTTTGCTTTATTTTTACCGGTTCTTGCGATGATATTTTCAACAAATGAGGTCGATTGTTTTTCCCAACCATCGGTGGTTAATGCCTGTTTGAGATGCTCAATCGAGCCTAGATATTGAATGTTAAATAAGCCGTCAGGTCGACCTAGGCGATTACTACTATACATGGGTAAGAGTGGCTGACTTTGCTCCCACCAGGCTTGGTGTGTGAGCATGTATTGTTTATCACGGGGCGTATGATCACTTAAGGTGTGATTAAAATTAAAAAAGACAATGTTGATGAAGACAAGGCCATAAGCAATGAAAACGATGAGTAGTGACATATACGTGTTTGGTGTTTCGATTCGACGGTAAAATAGCCAATGGATGAGACTTAAACAAAAACCAACACTCAATGCAGTTAAAACACTGCTAAACCAATTTTCACCCAGGTAAAGTAATGCGATACTTGCAAAAATGATCAAAAAGGATATCGTCCATTTAATTATTTTTTGAATCATTGGCATGCAATACTGTCGTGTATTTAAGACAAAAAAGCTGAATACGGTCGCCGCGAATGTGAGGTAATGTGCGGGAACGAATAATTTCTCTTCAGGAGTATTGATGCGTTCTAAGCTGTGGTGAAAGAGATAATGGTCAAAACATAAAAGTAAGATAAATGTGCAAAAACAAAGACTCATCCAGTATTTTACCAGACGAAAATGTTGCGTAAAAGCAGCATAGGCAATTTGAGCAAGAATGATTGTGAGGATAGCGATAGGGCTGATAGCAAGTAACATGATGGTGAAAAAGGCATCAAAGGCATGTGTCCGAATACTCTGTAAAAAAAAGTAAATAGGAAGATCAAAAGATGCAGAGATGAGATTACGAGAAATGTCTCTCGTCAAGATCATTGAGCATACCGTTAAAAAAATACAGAGCAGCAGTAAAGAAAAAGTTTGTGCATGCTGTATTTCATTGGGGGGTGTTAATACCGCTACAATAGGTTTTAAGGAAGTGATTTTTTTAGCACGGCACCATGTTGTATGAAGAAGTTGATTTAACGTATCTCGTAAATGTGCCCATAGTTTTTTCACACCAATACCCAAAAGCCATAGCGTAAAGAGAAAGCCAATGATGATGAGAAAGAGTCGCGTTGCTGTTTCTGCTGAAAGTGTCGCACTTGCCACACCCACCAAAATACCAGGACCCATATATAGCACGGACCATCCTATAGCTGAGCACGCATTTGCCATAAAAAAATTGAGGTGTTTCATTTTCATCATGCCTGCTATGGCAGGAATGATCGAGCGCAAAGGACCTACAAAACGACCTAAAAATACACTTTTACCACCGTGGCGCTCAAAGTATGTTTTGCCGTAAGATAGCCAATTTGGATAGCGGCTAAACGGCCACAAAAGTGCGAGCCGTTCACTAAAGTAATAACCTAAAAAGTAGCTACCACCATCGCCAGCAATAGCACCTAAGATAGCAGAGAAGACAGCGGATTTCAGCCCAATGACCCCTGTCCCGGCCAGTATTCCTACCATAGTCATCATCACAGATCCCGGGACAATACTGCCAATAATAGCCAGCGACTCCAGAAATGAGATAAAAAAAACAATCAGCGATGTCCAGTCAGGATGGTATCTCAACCATTCTATCACTGGTTGTATATAAGTGGTGGAAAGCGCCATGTGATTTTATCCAAATTGATGAACGAGTGCGTTGATAAATGGCTCGTGCACATCAGTTATAGTAATATTATTGACATAATTTTGAAGCTGTGTCATTTCTAATGTTGCATATCCGCATGGATTAATCCCTTTAAAGGGTGTTAAATCCATAGCGACATTCAGCGCAAAACCATGATAAGTACAACCATTTTTGACACGTAAACCGATTGAGGCGATTTTTTCTTGTCCGACATAAACACCAGGGGCGCCACAACGTGTTTCTGCTTTTATTTTAAAAGAAGTCAGTGTATCGATAATGAGTTTCTCAAGTTGGCATATTAAACTTTTAATCCCAAGTTTACGTCGTTGTAAATCAAATAAAACATAGACGACGAGTTGCCCTGGCCCATGAAAAGTGATTTGTCCTCCACGGTCACTTTGAACAATGGGAATATGAGCCGGATTGAGGACGTGCTCTGGCTTACCGGCCTGACCTTGTGTGTAAACCGGTGGATGTTCGAGTAGCCAGATTTCATCTGGTGTCGTCTCATCCCTATTGATAGTAAACTGTTTCATTTCTTCATAAATGAGTAAGTAGGGTTGTAAACCTCGTGCTCGAATTAACATCAGAGCACCATACGTACATCAGGTTGTTTTGTTAATGCAAGGTAGAGTGCGTCTAAGGTCGCTTGATCGTGTGCGTGCACGGTTAGATGTAATGCGAGATAATTACTTTGTTTACTTTCCTGAGTACGTAAGGCTGCTTCTGTCAGTTCAGGATAAAAATCTTGTGCGGTCTTTAAAATATCGCCCGCGAAAGTGAGTGTGTTTTTCCCTATGATTTTAATCGCAAAATCACAGGGAAACGTCATGAGTGTTGTACGCATGACTAGCTAACAAACCAGTGGTTAAACAATAGCTTGATGGTGTCTTTAGTCCGTGCAAAAAATCCACCGCGCGGCGCATCATTTAGCGCGTAAAGTGGCTCGGTGGTAATCACCTGATCATTCAATTGAATGACGAGCTCACCGATGGTGTCACCTTTATTGATGGGTGCTTGGACATATTTAGGAATCTTCGTGCTGACAGCAAGTCGTTGATACTGTCCTGCTGCGATAGTAATGTACTGATCGTGATGGAGTCCTATGGGAATTGTTTTATCAGTACCTTTGTAGATAGTGAGTGAGCTGATTGATTTATTCTTTTCATAGAGTTTGTGTGTTTCAAAGAAACGAAAACCGTAGTTTAAGAGTCGCTCGCTGTCATCAGCTCGGAGGGTTTCACTCGGTGAGCCTAAGACGACTGCAATTAAACGCATGTTGTCTCGTTTTGCAGAAGAGACGAGGCAAAATCCTGCGTCATTGGTATGGCCTGTTTTAATGCCGTCTACATTAGCGTCGCGCCATAATAAACGGTTACGGTTAGGTTGACGAATGCCATTAAACGTAAACCATTTTTGTTGGTACCAATGATAATATTCTGGGAAATCATTAATTAAAGCGCGTCCTAAAATAGCCAGATCTTTTGCTGTGGTATGTAGCTCTGGATTGGGCAGACCCGTACTATCGGTAAAATGACTATTGACCATACCCAGATTTTTAGCTTGTTGATTCATCACATCGGTAAAGCCTGCTTCACTACCACCGAGATGTTCAGCCATAGCAACACAAGCATCATTTCCTGAGTCAACAATAATGCCTTTTAGAAGGTCCTCGATACTGACTGATTGCCCTTCTTTCACAAACATACGAGATCCGCCTGTTTTCCATGCTTCTTGGCTGATGCGTACCATATCGGTCAGGTGGATTTGATCATTTTTAAGCGCGTTTGAGATGACATATAATGTCATCATCTTCGTAAGACTTGCGGGAGGTAGTGCATCTTCGATATTTTTTTCTGCCAAAATTTTCCCACTATCCGCATCAATCAAAATATACGCTTTAGCGTTGAGTGCTGGCGGTGTTGGTGTAATCAGTGGGTTGACATTAACATTATTGGCGATTGGTCTTGCTAAGTCTCCTGCAGGAGGTGCTGCGAATACAGGATAAGTGAGTGTAAAAACAAGTGATAAGCAAGTCGTGATGATATGCATTTTTTTCATAAAATTACTCGTGATCTTTAAAGCGTGAATATTATCATAGCTTAAAGTGAACGAAAACTCGAAAAGCATACAAAGGTCGCTTTTTGAAGTTTCTTTGGTATATACTGCATCTTTTATTTAACATCAGGTTGTGAATGGTACGGTTTTTATGCATGATGGTTGTTGTGTTTTTTACGGGTTGTCAGCAGTACCATCCGAGTGGAACGGCTTCTCATTCAATTCATCAGAAATCTAAAGTGCTTGTGCAGCAAAAATATGTACCTTCTAAGAAAGATAGTGCACCATCTGGACCGCCACCGAAAACATTTAAATCTGTACAACCGAAGCATGAGCCGTTGAGTCGTTATGGCAATCCAGATACCTATTTGGTGAACGGCAAAAAATATAATGTGATGACATCAGCGTCGGGTTACCACGCACGTGGCCTTGCGTCGTGGTATGGCACTAAATTTCATACGAAAAGAACATCAAGCGGTGAGCATTATGATATGTATGCTTTGACCGCAGCACATCGTACATTGCCTTTGCCGACCTATGCGCGCGTTAAGAACTTAAGTAATGGGAAAGCAATTATTGTTAAAATCAACGATAGAGGCCCGTTTCACAGCAATCGTATTCTTGACCTTTCTTATGGTGCTGCTGTCAAGCTCGGTCTTTTTCCACGTGGGACGACGATGGTTGAGATTGAGGCGTTAAATTTATACCCACAAGGCGCGTCACATGTGGCGCAATATTATGTGCAAGCAGGGGCGTTTCAGTCCGCGCAGCTTGCCGCATCGATGAAAACTAAATTAGCACAACTGACGCGCGCTAGAGTGATGGTTGAGCCTCATCAGAAGCGCTACATTGTGAAGCTTGGGCCTTTTGCCGATAAACGCCGCACAGATGCGATGAAGGTTGTCTTACAGAAGCATGGTATGAAAGGTGCTTTCTCTGTGTTACAGTAATTTTTTCTTAGCCTAATCAATAACAACACGCGTACCTAAAAGCCCTCCGGCACCAGGTAAATCAATGAATTCTTCATTGAGCCAGCGCGCATCTTCGATGAACATACGTATACAGCCATGGCTCGCGCGATATCCTGGAACGGTTTCGCTACCGTGGAGCGCATATCCTCTGTAAAAATGCATGCAATAAGGCATTTCAGCACCGCCATCAAAACCATCAGCGCTTTGCGGGAAGGCCGTTGAAACGCAGTCAAAGTCTTGTTTACGAATAACTCTAAATTCACCGCTGGGTGTTTGGCAATGCCCATCGATGTGTGAGCAGTGCCCAGATCCAGAAGATAAAGGTCCCCACCATACCAGCTCGCCTTGCTCATCGTAAGCCGCCCATGCCAGTTCGTCTTGATTGATATAAATTGTTTTTTCGCCCGTAGGTTCAATATAACGAGGGAAAGGCGAGATATCATAAACACTCAAATTTTCAAGATGATGAGGTACGGCTATCACCATGCCTGGTTTCAGCATCACGTTCATGCGATTGATGCGTTTGACGAGATCTTGTTGCTCGAGTGTTGGAAATAAATCGTCCCAAGAATCAGTGCTGGTGATACGCAAACAGTGATAACCCTCATTTTTGCATAATTGCTCACCGTAGCGCGTGGTTGAGTACGCATTTTCAGCAGGAAAGAGAAAAATCATAGCGTATAAAATAAAAAATTTGTACATGATAGGGTGTTTTTATGTTCTAGTTTATCAGGTTAGCGGCATTTTAAATTGAAACTTGATGATTCTTTATAGAGATCATAGCTTGACCATTTAATGATCTGCTTGACATTATATTTTACATTTGATAGAATTCATTTGCTTAAAATAGAGCGTAACTACAACTGGTTAGATAACAGAAAAGGAGTTATGATGACAAAGGTAAGTAGAACGAATGGTTTTTTTAATGATAATATTTATAGTAATATGTGGCATCTTGGTGTTACACCTGTTAGGGCGTTTACGTTGCCCGCACCGGCTGCTGTTCAATTGTTTGTAGCGGCATTACTTACACCAATCTCAATGATAGCGTTATGTTTTGCAGCGGTTTTTGCCGTATTACATAGTTTATTATTATTAGGAGCTGGAGTAGTCGATCGTTTTGAAAATACAAATAATAAAAAAATGTCACCAGCATAAGCCTTAACCCTATAACGCGATGCTCGACTTTTCACTGAACAGTACGAGCATCGCGTTATTATAATTAATAATTAACCATTTCACATGGTGTAGTTGTAGTTGTAGAATCTGTTTGTTGGGCCTCAATGAACAAGGTTCGATACTGAAAAGTTAACGTGGTCGTGATTGCTTTAACGACTTCATCGTGCCCCATAATAAAGGCAATATCTTTGGGTAAAAGAGAGATTTTCAACTCATCAAATCTCTCTATTTTTGATTTATTTTCAATAAATTCATGCATTTTTTGTTCGGCAGCAGGGCTCTTTTTTTGTGCTAAACTTCTTAAATAATCAGCAGTTGAAACAAATGGGAGCGTATGTGAAGAATGCTTTGGATGTTGCAATATTAGTTTTATCATCTTGAGATGGCCCATTAGTGCAGTCATCCAGAGAGGAGTTATTCCAATTTTACTTGCTTGGTTTACATCAGCGCCTCGTTTGAGTAATTGCTCGACAATGCCAAGATGACCATTGTGTATTGCCATTAAGAGAGGAGCTGCGCCATCGTTTCTTGCCTGATTGATATTAGCGCCACGTGCGAGTAATCGTTCAACGATGTTAAGATGCCCCTTTTGTGCGGCGATAAAGAGAGGCGTTTCGCCATCGTTGTTTGCTTGATGGGTATCAGCGCCACGTGCGAGTAATCGCTCAACGATATCAAGATGCCCCTTGTACGCGGCTATCAAGAGAGGGGTTACATCATCGTTTCTTGCTTGATTGATATTAGCGCTACGCGCGAGTAATTGTTCAACGATGCCAAGATGCCCGTTCTGTGCTGCTATCAAGAGAGGCGTTTCGCCATCGTTATTTGCTTGATTGATATTAGCGCCACGTGCGAGTAATCGCTCAACGATGTCAAGATGCTCCTTGTACACAGCCATCAAGAGAGGGGTTACGCCATCGTTTCTTGCTTGATTGATATTAGCGCCACGTGCGAGTAATCGTTCAACGATGTCAAGATGTCCCTTTTGTGCGGCCATAAAGAGAGGAGTGGCTCCATCGTTGTTTGCTTGATTGATAGCAAGATCCTCTCGTTGACATAATTGTTTGATGATGTCAGTATGCCCCTGATATGCTGCGATAAAGAGAGAGGTTTCGCCATTGTTTGCTTGGTTGATAGCAAGGTCCCTTCGTTCACATAATCGTCTGACAATGTTGAGATGCCCCTTTTGTGCGGCCATAAAGAGAGGCGTTGCTCCATTGTTTTTTGCCTGATGGATATTAGCGCCACGCGTGAGTAATCGTTCAACGATGTCAATATGGTTTTGTTGTGCTGCGATAAAGAGAGGAGTGGCTCCATCGTTGTTTGCTTGATGGATATTAGCGCCAGACGCGAGTAATCGTTCAACGATGTCAATATAGTCTTGTTGTGCTGCGATAATGAGAGGAGTTGCTCCATCGTTGTTTGCTTGATGGATATCAGCGCCACGCTCGAGTAATCGCTCAACGATGTCAAGATGCCCCTTGTATGCTGCTATCAAAAGAGGCGTTGCTCCATCGCTGTTGGCTTGATTGATAGCAGAACCTCGTTCGAGCAATTGTTCGAGGATGCCAAGATTGCCATAATTTGCTGCAATCCAAAGTAAATTAACAGCTTCTGATCGTTTTGCGATTTCTTCAGTAATCACATGATGCTGTTTTAACTGCGCTAAGTTTTCAGTTAATCGACGTTGGTAATCATCGGAATCTATCGTGTAATTGATATTATTTGAAATAATGGCCGTTGTATTAAATGCAGAATATCCAAAATCATGGCCATCAAACCCGAACATTAAGGCAGAAGAGATGGTGTCTAATTGGCCTGATATATGAGCCGATGACTCCATCATGGGCTCTTTGTATTGATTGATATCCATCATACGCCAGAGTCGGCTGCTTGGGTTATAGGAGAGAGCGATGGCATGATCATGGCTAGATAATATGAACCCAATTTCAGTATCTGTTGGACAGTTTGCTTCATCGATTGCTTGAGCAAGCTCAGTAAGATAGTTTTTAATTTCTTCCTGGGTATAAATACCAGATTCATCGTAAATGGCTCTCAAACCACCGTGAATCTCTGTGTTTTCTGATGCAGCAAATTCAGAGATAGAAACTATATCTTGTTGCGTTCGCGAGATACCAAACAGATCTGTATACATATCCGGAAGAAGGTACAACATGATGTTGTCAAAAAAAGCAAGCGTATTGAATAACTCTTGTTCATCGCTGGATATCTGTTGATGTTGCCTGACTTTTTCTTTGGCTTGATTTATTTTTTCAAGCAATTGATCATCATGTAAAATGCGGTGCATCCGCTGAGTAAAAGCGGTTTCATCATGAGTCAGAATACTCTCAATCCATTTTATACTGATTCCTCGACAGATACCTTCATCAGCGATCGGAAGCAACGCTTTCAATGCTATGCCACGCAGGATGACTTCATGATGAATAATCAAAGGGGGGCTCGATTGATTTAAGGTTAATAGCGCATTAATGATGTGCAACTATAATAACGTATGATTTAAATTATTTCAATTTGTTGCCTGAAGATTGTCTGGAAGGACACAGTTAAGCTTGTATTACAAAATCCGTATGATCCATATTACACATATGCCGTAAACGAATAAAAATTAATCCAAGTTCATTCATTGTAAGTTGCGCAAGACGGGGTTCAATAAGACGCTTTACAGAAATAGAGCGACAATGCTCCACTAAAGCATAGCTATCCTTTTGCAGGCTATCCCTTGGCGGTAGTGCAACATGTAATTGAGCGCACCCGGGATAAGATTGACTACTTAATGGACAAACTAAAACACTGGCTGGTTGCACATCTAAAACAAACTGACCCATTAAAACCACCACCGGTCTTATTTTTCCAATCTCAGCATGTTTCGAAGGATCCAGCCGTGCCAAATAGACGCCACCTTGTGTCAACAAGGTTATTTTTTCCACCAAAACTCTCCCTCATCTTTCAAAATAACGTCTAATTGCTCAAGATCATCTATTTCGCTCAAATAACCAGCTTGTTGCTTTAGCGTCTGAAACCCAGCAACCATATCCTGCTGCTCTCTCCTCAATCGATAAGCCTTGATTTCATTTTCAATCGCTAAACGAATAAATTGTGAGCGTGAAATATGCATTTTTTTAGCAATCCATGAACTATCCTGTGCTAATGCATCAGGTATTACAATAGATAGTGCTGTCATATTGATATCACCATTAAAAATCATATTATACATAATATCATATTAAATATGATATTGCTTTACTTTTTAATATCGAACAACAATTCCGCTATGTGCATTGTCAATAAAAGTCATTTATCATATTACACTGAGCTTGACTCTCGTTGTAATTGCGATGTTCCAGTGAATGAAATAAACTTGCCGTTTATTTATTTATCACTGAGGTTAAAATGAAATATGAAGTGATTGTTAACGTATATCGTGAGGTTTGTAAAATACGTGAAAGACGTGAGCATGAAGCGAAAGAAATACGTGAAGCGCAGAAAAAGCGTGTGGCAGACGATGTGCGTCAAGAAATACAACGATTACGAACACAAGTAGCGTTAGACGAAAAACAAGTTGCTGATGGATATGAGCGTGCGGTTATTTTTGATACAAGCGCATGGGCTCAGAGGCAAGAAGCTGAGAGCCATCAATTTTTACAGTTGTTGCAACGTGTTGGTAAATTTTTCTATTCGTTTCAATGGTCCAAATTCAATGAAATTGATCAACACATGATTTGGCATTTTTTAAATGAATTGATTTTGGCGTCGAAAGATTTTCTGACATCAATTGAAATTGAAATCATACAAGAAAGCTTGAAACGTATTCAGCAACAGTCCTCTTTAAATGGATTGAAAGTATATAAAGAGTTAATAAAAAGAGCAGATAACTCGCAATTTTCGATTTATCTATCCAAATTAATACAATATGCGTGTGCAGAAATAGTACGAGGCCAATATGATGAAGAAGCTTTTGAACTGATCCTTTCTACGTTACCTCGTTTAGATTCGCCTTATACCTTGCTTTTGATTCCTCAGATTGAAAAAACAATACGGAAGCTTTCGGACAATCAATTGATGGAAAAAATGTATTTCTTTTTAGCTCAACTTTACTTTCATTCGCATCCAAAGAAAAACAAAGTTTCATTTGAAAGCTATTTACCGCTTTCAAGTGCTGCTTTTCGAGCTTCAATTCAATGTTTTCTACAAAGAGAGCCGAATATTAAAAAGTTCGCTCAAAATTATATAGAGCTTGAGCAGAAGTTACCTTTACCATTGAGAAACATCTTTTTCGATCAATTATATTATGCATTAGAAGAGAAGATGAGTTTCTCTGAATTAAACATATTGGCGGAAGATAAAAAGTTATCTGTGCATGCTCGAACATTATTATGTGAATTTGTTTTTATGCATCGAGATACGGCTCATTATGCGCTGTTAATACAATGGATGAGTCGCGAGATTTTAGAACAATATGGTGAGTTAACTACGGAAAATTTAGAAGAATTTTTCATTATGCAAGACAAATTTGTTTCTTTTAGGCGATTATTTCGTTATTACAGCCCTGCTTTTCGATACGATGAACCTTTATTCCCTTGGCCTTCTTTGCCTTTATCCACTCAAGATCTTCCTTCTTTATCTTTAGTAGAATATAAAAAACTATATGACGCAGCTCAAAAAATACCTGCATTGTCTGTATTATTTCGTAAAAATTTTCCTTCTGGTTCTTTGGCGGTTCAATCAACAACACCTTTGCTTGTATCAGAATTTAAAAAAACAATACCGATTGTTGAAACATTATCACCTGAGCAATTGAAAGCATATGAAAAAGCGTTCGATCTTCACATGAAAAATCACGACTATCAAAATGCTCAAAGCGTACTGACTGAATTAAGCGCATACCAAAATCAGGATCAAATCGTTGTACGTTGGAAAAATCGGATTACTGCTGGTATAGCAAGTGATCAAGAAAAATTTCAGCGTATTGTTGCATCTAGAAAAGATCCGCATATTAATCTTGAAAAAATAAACGCTTGTTTACGAGAAACGGCTCAATTACTCAGATTTCCTCCTAAAGACTTGGCGTGGTATTCACAGATTACATATGAAGACATCGTATTGAAAATCATGCGTATTGAAAAAGAAAATAACCTATGTATATCTGATTTTGATCAACACTTAGAAACCTATACCACTGTAATTAATCTGACTATGCTGGATGATTTGAGAGTCAAATTGAAAGAAATAATTGACATACATCCACATAAAGCGGAACCACACTATACATTAGGGTATATTCATCATTTTTCTGCACGAGCACTCTGGATATTTTTACTCACCCAATCTTTCTCAGAAGAAAAAAGATTGCGCTTGATATATATTATTCGAACTCATTATGAATTGGCTGCTCAGCATTTTCAAAAAATAACGACAGATGATGAAATGTATTTCAGAGCCAATTGGTATATTGCTGATGCTTATTTTCAATTAAAAAAATATGAACAAACGGAAGCGCATTGTCAATTGCTCTTACAGATTCAGCCTGAAAATGCTGAGGTTCTTTTAAGATTGTCCCTGTTATATTTTACGAGTGAACGATATACAGAATCACATCGAGTGATTCAACAATTAATTTTACTTTTAGAATCTAGCAATATTACAGAAATTGAAACAAAACTTAAAACGTACGCAACACGTGAAAGCATGTATATTTTTGCAGCGAAAATAGCTCAGACCTGTCATAATGAGTTATCGTTTGATGTATCTCAAGTCATTTCTTATTTAATTAAAGCGAAAGAAGAGTTTCAAACCATGCCTCATGCCGATTGCTTAGATTATAACATCATCATCGGTTATGAGGGTGACGATGTTTTTTATGACAATCTGATGAAGTCTGTTGGTGCACCGGCGTTGATTATGAGTCATAAAGAATATTATTTTCGAGATTATGATCCTGCCACTGGATGTACTGGCTCTCGTATTAAGATAGGTAAGTTACATTCAATTTTGGCAGAGTATATGCTGCCTAGTCTGTCTTTGCCGAAACAAATCATGACGATTTCTTCTGCAGCCATTGGTTTTGCTAAATTAACCAGAGCGCTTTTAAATGTACTGGGAACACGTAGTGCTTATTTTCAAAAAATCAGAAAAGACACGCTTGATTATATAGAGGATGAAATTTTAAAAATAGAAGAAACAACAGCAGAAGAAACCCCACTAGAAAGAGTGAATCCAATGATGTTGACTTATCGAAGACACCGTTTATTTACCATACCAGAAGAGATGTTAACTTCTGAAGATTTGCCGGCGGCGTCGATTGATGCTCCATCTGATAGTGTAATAATTTCTGGTATATCATGAACCTTACGCAGCATATCGTTATTTAAGATGGGCTCTAATTCAACTCGTTATGAAATTGAGAAGCCAAAAAATCAGGCACGCGAATATCTAACCAATAAATAGGTTTTCCAGGCGTCGCGCCTGTAATGAATCCGACATGTCCACCTTTTTCACTCAATTCAAGTGTTATTGATGGAGAGAGTTCAGCAGTACTTGGAATGGCATCTTTTGTCATGAACGGGTCATCTTTGGCGTGGATAATTAATGTAGGTGTTTGAATTGCTGATAAAAATTGTCGAGAGCTGGATTGTTGATAATAATCCTCACCACTCTTAAAGCCGTGTAAGGGCGCTGTAATTTCATGATCAAACGTTCGAAAATCACGGCAAGTACCTAATTGTCGGACAAAGTCGGGCATATGCTCAGGATAATGTGTTAGTTTAGCATGAAATAAGCGATTCATCTTACGCAGTAAATAATACTGATAAAGACGAGAAAATCCTTGGTTGATCTTTATTGCGACTTGACCTAAATCAAATGGTACAGATACAGCTACAGCCGTTTGGATATAAGGCTGTTTTTCTTGTTCACCTAACCATTTTAGCAATACATTACCACCCAGTGAGATGCCAACAATTGCCTTAGTCGTATGAGGTTCTCTTTGGTGTAATGTCTGGATAAAATAATCTAAATCTCCTGTGTCACCAGAGTGGTAGGCACGGGGCAGGCGATTCGGCTCCTGACTTGCGCCACGAAAATGCATCAAGACAGCCCGCCATCCATGTGCATTATAGGCTTGCAGTTGCCCTCCCACATAAGATGATTCAATATTTCCACCTAACCCATGCAAAAAAATTACGAGCGGTGCCTTTTCGTCGCAGTCATGTGTCGCCCAGGCTAAATCGATAAAGTCACCATCAGGAAGCTCTAAGCGTTCTGTTTGAGTAATCGGTAATTGTCTATTACGCATGAGTGTTGGGTATACCGTTTGCGCATGCGAATTAGTAAGCCACCATGCTGCTTTAAAGTCACTCGAAATCATCATGTTTATATTTTCTCCATGTTATGTCAACATCTGAGCGAATATGTATCATAGTAATCATTTTTGAATAAATAACATGCAATCATATCATATCGTATGTTCCGTCTCAATAAACAACCCATATTTGTGTGCTATTATTTAACATATAGATGTAATTTTGGATTGTGATATGAAAGATAAATCTGTAAAAGTGCCTTTAAATAGTCCTCCTGTCACTGACATGGGAAAGCGACTTGGATTTTTGCGAGTGCTCTCGGAGTCTATTAATACAAGAGGGCTGTTGATTTCTCAGTATGTGATGACACCCACACGTTTATTTTATTATGATCGTACAAATGATAGGTTAACGTTAGTCATTCAAGATGAACAACAAATTAAGCGGATAGATGCTTATTTCGCTCGCTTTTCTGCTGAATATGTAATCGATGATTTATCTGGTGCGCAGATAAGAAATATAGAAGCGATTACAGGCCAGCCAACACCTAGGGATGAGATTTTGCAAGAGCGCTTAGAGCATGGTCAATTAGTGTCCGCTATAAAGGAGATATTAAAAAGAGGCAATTTGATTCAGCGTGTAGAGGATTGCTTTATGAAAGATAGTGATGGAAAGATTGATAGCGATGCAACTATCATGAAGATATCAGCGCTAATGGATACGCTCTGTAATGTTAATGTTGTGAGAAAGGAAACATCCATTATTTCAAATCAGGCATTGTTGACAGCGGCTATCATTTCAGCAATTACACGGCTATATATTGCATCGCTGGATTCTCCAAAATTTTCGGTACATGATGATGAAACAGTGAGTGATCATTCTGATGATGGTTCAGAGAATATATTAAGAACCGTGCATCGTGCCGTTGAAGAGCATGTTTTGGCACGTGAAGCATTGATGCGTGAAAATGCTAAATCTGTGTTTGATAGTGTTGTTGAGGTGGCGGAGGACTTTGAAAAATTTGTTAAACTCGGGAAAATTGGGCAAGGTTCAGCGGCTGATACAGCACGAAAAAAACGAAAAGATCGTCGAAAAGCGTGGGTCAATGAATGGGTTACGGCATTTGATAAAGAAATGTATCATGATTTAAATGAATACTTTGATGTGATTCGAGATATTGAGCAAGGTCATCTTTTACCAGCAACAGCGAGTGCTAGAATCCTGGCGATGAAGTCTAAACTTCATCATCTTGATAAATCTCCACGACTTTATTCTGACTGGGTGCATGAGGTGCGACGTGAATCGGTCGCAATGATAGCCACGATGCTTTTTGTGAAGCGAAAGTCTGTGGAAAATCGTCCTTTGGTGAGCAAAGAAAAATATCGACAAGTTGATATTTTATTTAAGTTATTGCATGAAGAAGAGATTACCCATGATTTAATAGAAGATGCGTTTGCAGGCATCGTTAATCAACAGGGTCTTGAAGTTCAGCGTATTTACCATTCGTCATTAGCAAGTTTTAAACGAATGGAATGGTCTAATTTATCTGAGGGCGCTTCTGAGACGGTGGGAGCGTTAGGTCGAGAAATTTCTGCGCCTTTTGTTAAAGCATATAGAAGCCGCGATCCTCGTGTTTTATTAAAAAAATCTGCACTAGGTTTATTTTATATTGGTGCTTTGGGAAGAACATTTGCACTTGATTTGGCTAGGAATGCGATACATGGTCCTGCTGACGCGTTGATAAAAGGCGGTTTTACTTTAAGTGAGCTTGGAGCTGCTATTTACTATTCGATGTTAAGTGCAGATTACACCGAATCTCTTGGTCCTCTGCCGATATCTATGACAAGTGATGAGGATATGCAAATTGAGAATTTACGGCTAGCGAATGAACATTTTCGAAGCTGCACTTATAATTTCAGACAGTCTTTGGGTGGTGTGGCGACTTCAGTGGGTGTGGCGTTAATGATTGCGTCTCTCGTTGCAGCTGGAGGCATGGCAGCACCAGCGCATGCATTAAGTCAGTTGCTTTTTGTAGGTGCGAGTGAGGGTATTCAACAAACACTTGAAAATACACATAAAGCTATCGATGCCGCTATTGATAGTGGTGATGCGCTTTATGCTACCGTACAAGGCATGGATTATATTTCTACTGTGCATAAAGAAGAAATGCGTGGTTACATGGCGTTGATTAATCAGATCGTAACATCACAATATATATCCCACCGAGTAAAGGATCGAATGGAGAAAGATATGCCTGATGATTCAGTTTCTAATCGGTTAGGAGACATTCCAGTTTCTAAGACTGATAAAAAGGATACTCAACTTAAAAAAGAGTATTATTCACCGATACCACCGGTAGTGGAGGAAGAAGAATCTCAGTTGCTTATTGAGCGGGCTTATGGAGACTATTTTAGAATAATGCACAAGGAGTTTCGATGTTGTATAGCAGATATTTCAGAAAGTGTGATTTATGCAACACAATGTATGGACCAAGCGGAGATGCCACGAGTACTTATGTTTCAACAGATCAATATTCCTCGGTCTATTAAAACAGCGATTAGGCGAATACATAATGTTGAAGAAATGCTTGGTTGTGCTGAATATTTGTCGGAGTGTTTAGGTGATCCTGTGATTGATGAAGAGCTAGCCAATTTAAAAACCAAGTATATGAATTTTTTTGAGAAAGCAGATGATTTTATGGAACACTATGATGTGGTGCTGCCTGTGCCAGTATTATCAAAAGAAAACGGATTGTCATTAATGGAAC
>JAHFRX010000101.1 GCA_023266075.1 Legionellaceae bacterium
AAAAATAGCTCGGTTTCGTGTTCAGCCGCTAAAAGATGAAAACAAAATAAAGGAGGATGTCTTGTTGTCCATGTCTCTAAGAGCGACGTGAGTGTATTGATTTCCTCAATGATAATTGTTTGTGTCTGATGCAGCGGTGCGCGTGATGGCGGCTCTTCTTTTGACCATTCTTTCAACCATGTTTTAAATTCTAACTCTTTCGCCATTTGTGTCAGTGTTGTGTAATCCATCGGTTGTAATTGTAGCATTTCTAAAGGGGAAGAGAGTGTGAGATCTGTGCAAATCGTGACGAGGCGCTTTGATAATGCAAGTGTTGGGATTGCTGTGCGTAGTGATTCTCCAATTTTCCCTGTGATATCATTGGCATGCGCAATGAGATTTTCCAGCGAATGATATTCATTGAGCCATTTGACTGCGGTTTTAGGCCCACATTTAGGAACACCTGGAATATTATCGGAGCTATCGCCAACCAATGTGAGGTAATCGATCATTTGTTGTGGTTGGACGCCAAATTTTTCATAGACACCGGCAATATCATAATGCTGATCCGTCATTGTGTTAACAAGTGTTACGTTCGCATTGACGAGTTGCGCCATATCTTTATCACCGGTGGAGATTAAGACGGGCAGTGATATATGGAGTGCTTGTGTGGTGAGTGTGCCAATCACATCATCTGCCTCGACACCTTCCATACTGATGACAGGGATGCCCATGGCTTTTAAGAGCGCTACAAGGGGCGTAAATTGGCTACTGAGATCAGGTGGTGTGGGTGGTCGATGTGCTTTGTAATCCGGGTACCATTCATCACGAAAAGTTTTACCTGGTGCGTCAAAGATCACGATGAGTTGTGTGGGACGATATGTTTTGATAAGGCGCTTTATCATATTCACAACACCGTATATCGCGCCTGTTGGTTGACCTTTTGTGTTGGTCAATGGTGGAAGTGCGTGAAATGCGCGGAAGAAATAAGAAGAACCATCCACTAAAATTAATGGGGTTTGCTGCATGAGATTACTCCTCTCTGCTCGGTTCAAGACGTGCTAATAACTGATTCATTTTATCATTAAGTTGTTTAATGTTTTTACGCATGATGGGAATGCGTGTTGTCGCAAGTTCTTGCTCAATGGCTTTATCACGTGGTCTCGCGGGATTTCCTAAATAAATATTACCTTGTCTTAAGTGTTTTTTAGGTGGAACACCTGCACGAGCACCCAAGATGACGCCATCATCAATTTTGACATGATCGCTTACGCCGACATTTGCGGCAAAAATAACGTGATCACCGCTGGTTGAGCTGCCCGCAATACCTGTAAATGCGCATAAAATATTGTGCTTACCAATTTTTACAGAGTGTGCAATTTGCACAAGATTATCTATTTTTGTTCCTTCTCCAATCATCGTTGCGCCAATGGTCGCTCTATCAATAACACTGTTTGCACCAATTTCAACATGATCAGCAATGATAACATGTCCAACATGGGGTACTTTCATATGTTGTCCGTCTGCGAGTGTGTAACCAAAGCCATCTGAGCCGATGACTGTAGATGCATGAATGGTGACGTGATTACCAATATGAGAATTGTCATAAATAGTAACGTGTGGATGCATCACCGTGTGGGCACCAATGGTAACGTTATGTCCAATGTGAACATGACCTTTGATGACGGCGTGATCGCCAATCTGACATTGACTGTTAATGATAACATAAGGTCCAATGGAGACATTTTTTCCAAGGATAGCGTCTGGTGCGACAATGGCAGTCGGATGAACGCCTATTTCAGGCGCTTTAGGTGGGTAAAAATGGCCGAGTAGATGGATAAATGCATGAAAAGGATTGGAAACTTGGATAATCGGTTTAGTTAATTCTGGATGAGGTTGACTCACCATGACTGCTGCTGCTGGTGAATTTTGAGCGCGTAAAATATTGTCGTCACCCTCTGCAAAAATGAGTGCATTAGGGGCAATATCATCGATAGGGGAAAGCGCTGAAATCATGATCTGACCGTCACCAATCACGTGACCACTGATAAGTCTAGCGATGTCATTCAGAGAAATATTCATAAGATTTAGTTTTTTAAAATGGTGTGCCGGGATTATATACTAAAGATACCCAAAAGTGCGATCTTAGTATTTTTTTAAAATAAGAGCAGCATTCGCGCCACCAAAAGCGAAATGATTTGATAGGGCGATATCTACAGCGATATGTCGTGCATGATTGGGTACATAATCGAGGTCGCACTGTTCATCTGGTGTATCTAGATTGATAGTCGGTAAGAGTGTTGCGTTTTGCATACTCAAGACCGTTGCAATAATTTCCATCGCACCGGCAGCGCCAATCGGGTGTCCTGTCATCGCTTTTTGCGCTGTAATGGGAATATCATAGGCGCGCTTTCCAAAAACCTGTTTAATTGTTTCCGTTTCCGTTAAATCGTTTAGGAGTGTTCCTGTGCCATGTGCGCTGATATATTGAATATCGTTGATAGAGACGCGTGCATCATCTAAAGCGGCGGAAATTGCACGCGCTTGACCTGCACTGTGAGGTGCGGTGACATGATGCGCATCGCAACTGGCGCCAAAACCTAATATTTCGGCGTAAATTTTTGCACCACGCGCCTTCGCATGCTCATATGCTTCTACAATGAGTAAACCAGCACCATCTGCCATGACCATGCCATCACGTGTCTTATTAAATGGGCAACACGCTTGTTTAGGTGTTTCATTACGCGTTGACATGACACGGAGTTTACACCACGCTGCCATGATGGTTTCCCAAACTAAAGATTCAGTCCCACCACACACAGCGACACGCAATTTTCCAGAGGCAATTTGTTGGTAAGCGTTACCAATGGCTTCAGCAGAAGAAACGCATGCGTTTGAAATCGTAGAGTTGGGGCCACCTAACCCAAATGCAATAGCAATATGATTAGCGACAGAGTTTGGCATACCACGGATGACGGTGAGTGCTGGAATTTTTTTCCAACCCTCCGTGTAAAACGTTTGATAAGCACTCTCGAGCTCTGGCGAACCGCCTAGGCTGGTTCCAATATAAGTAGCGGCATGAGAAAGCTCTTCTTTTGTGAGTCCTGATTGCATAATGGCATCGTGTGCACAATATAGAGCGTATTGTGCAACACGTGGGTAGCGTTTAGGTTTATTAAATTCAGGTAGGTGTTCGAGTGATAATGTATTGATTTCAGCGGCGATTTGCGTGGTGTAAGGTGAGGGGTCGTAAGATCGAATTCTTTGGATACCACATTCACCCTGAGAAGCGGCTTGCCAGAACGCGGACAAGCCATTTCCAATGGATGAGGCGATCCCCATGCCCGTAATTACAACACGATTTTTCATGCACTATCCTCACTCACTTGCTACCGCGCCTGTACTCATAACTCACACTATAAATCAGTGTCAATTTCTGTCAAGTTAAATTTAGAACTAGAGCATTGCGTCTTTGATGTGATTCCTCTATAATTCGCGCCGAAGATTAAGGTGATTTTGTGAGAAATGAGCAAGGCCTCTGTGGTGTGCGACGACTTATTGTTGCTCAGCTACTCATTATTTTAGTCATGGCTCGGTTTGCACAAGTTGCTTTTGGTTTATGCGGCGTACTTTCAGTCGTGCTGGGGGGATTGGTATATACGGTGCCTAGCACGTGTTTTGCATGGCTGATATTTAATAAGCCGTATAAAGCAACCCATGCGACGCAATATGTGAAGCGTATTTATCGTGGTGAAGCGTTGAAGGTTGTACTGACCATACTCCTTTTTGCTTTTGTTTTTTGTTTTTTTAAATGCATCGTACCCTGGGTGTTTTTAATGAGTTTTCTTGTCGTGCAGGGCACGATGTGGATAACCCCCTGGATTTTTGTGACAAGAGAGTGAACAAATGATATCGAGCACTGAATATATCAAACATCATTTAGCCTATCTGACATTGAATTTGAAAACGATGGAGTTAGGTTCAAAAAATGGGTTTTGGACGCTCAATCTTGATACCGTATTTTTTTCTGTCCTGCTGGGTTCAGTTGTATTGGGATTTATGTATTTTTGTGCGCGTCAGGTAACCACCGGTGTACCAGGGAGAATGCAAAATATTGCTGAAACGATGTTAGATTTTGCAAATGCACAGGTCAATGATTGTTTTCATGGACGCAGCAAATTGATAGGTCCTTTAGCGTTGACCATTTTTCTTTGGGTATTCTTGATGAATTTCATGGATATTTTGCCGGTTGATATTTTACCGGTCGCAGCAAATGCAATGGGGATTCATCATTTGAAAGTTGTACCTACAACGGATTTGAATTTGACCTTTGGCATGTCAATTTCTGTGTTTCTGTTAATTTTGTTTTATAGTATCAAGATTAAAGGTGTCAAAGGGTTTGTCAAAGAACTGACGATGAATCCCTTTAATCATCCGCTCGCGATTCCCTTTAATTTTCTTTTGGAGTCGGTGACATTACTCTCCAGGCCTATTTCTTTGGCACTACGATTGTTTGGTAATTTGTATGCAGGGGAGTTAATTTTTATTTTGGTTGCGCTTTTCACACTCAACACGACTTCAGCATTGTCTATTTCTGGCGTGGCGCTTGGTTTTACGCAATTCTTGTTGGCTTTGGCTTGGTCTATTTTTCATATTTTAGTCATCACATTGCAAGCATTTATTTTTATGATTTTGACCATTGTGTATTTAAGTTTGGCACATGAAGATCACGAAACGCATTAATCATTTTTAATTCACAAACAGGGGAAGGGTATGCAAGCAGTTAATTTAATCGCACAAATTCAAAGCATGACGGTTATTGCCGTTGCATTGCTAATTGGCTTAGGTGCCTTGGGAACTGCGATTGGTTTTGGTCTTTTAGGTGGTAAGTTTTTGGAAGGCGCTGCAAGACAGCCTGAGATGGTTCCGATGTTGCAGGTTAAAATGTTTATTGTTGCAGGTTTACTTGATGCGATAGCTATGATTGGTGTTGGTGTTGCGCTGTTCTTTACGTTTGCTAATCCATTTATTAGTGGCTTATAAGATTAGGGGTGTTGCCCCAGTCGTCGTTACGGGAGAGATAAACAGTGGACATTAACATCACACTGATTGTTCAAATGCTTGTTTTTGCCGCATTTGTTTGGTTTACAATGACTTTTGTTTGGCCGCCATTGATGAAAGCTTTAGAAGAGCGGCAAAATAAAATCGCAGATGGGTTGGCAGCCGCTGAGCGAGGTCGACGTGAGTTTGAACTTGCGCAGCAACGTGCGAAAGATGAGCTAAAAAAAGCAAAAGCTGATGCAGCAGATATTGTGGAAAAAGCACATCATAGAGCATCACTTTTGATTGAAGAAGCAAAAGAAGATGCGCGACTTGAAGTTCAGCGTGCGGCGCGAGTTGCGACCGAGCAACTCGCACAAGAGATTGGACAAGCGCGTGAATCGTTGCATAAACAGGTGAGTGAGTTGGCAGTTTTATGTGCTAAGAAAATTTTAAATCGTGAGATCAACGACAAAGAAAACCAAGCGTTGATGGATAACTTGATTGAAGAGATTTAACTATGTCGCACCAAACAGGTATTGCAAGACCCTACGCAAAAGCAATCTTTGAACATGCAAAGGCTTCTGGTGAGCTCTCATTGTGGTCCATCTGTTTAGCTGGTTTTTCTCAACTGATGCAGGATGAGGCGCTGGTTGCCTTGCTGAAAAATCCAACATTGGAAGTTGAAACACAGGCTGAAATTTTAGTCAGCCTTGGTCAACAAATGATGCCTGAGCTGCCAAAGCATGTGGGTCAGCTTATCAACGTATTGCTTACGAATAAGCGTCTTTCTGCATTGCGTGATATTGCAGAGATTTATGAGAAGTTGAAAGCGGACTGTGAGTGTACGCTGACAGTTGAAGTATGCTCAGTTACAGCATTAACGTCGCAGCAAAAGAAACGATT
>JAHFRX010000008.1 GCA_023266075.1 Legionellaceae bacterium
TTGAGAAGGATGAGGAGAGGTCGCATTTGCAAAGCAGTCTATGGATGTTGACTGAGACGAGTGTACTGTTATTTTTTCTAAAGCGAGAAGTGTTTTGGTCGCGGTTTTTTCCCAAGAAAATAAAGTCACTTGATGTTTTGCGTGGGCGATGAGTGCTTCTCTAAAAGACGCATCAGTGAGGACGCGCACCATTTTTTCTGTGATAGCGTCTGTGTTTGTGGGGTCAAATAACGCATCAGCATAACCAATAGCTTCGGGTAGACTGGACCGATTTGAGCCAATGACAGGTACACCACATTGCATTGCTTCAAGAATAGGCAAGCCGAATCCTTCATGAAGTGAGGGGAAAACAAACGCGTTGCAAAAATTATAAAGTGCGATGAGATCATTGTCTTGAACATAGCCGGTGATGATCACATCGTTTTCAGTTAAGCCATATTGCTTCATGTGCTTGATTAATTTAGCACGCTCATTGGGCTTGACTGCACAGACAATGGCAAGTTGGTATGTATCACGTAATTGTTGCGGCAATTTGGCAAAAGCCTCCAGTAAACCTTCAATATTTTTACGGGGATCAATGCCACCGGTGTACATGAGAAATTCTTTTTTTAAATGAAATCGCATTAAGATCTCATTTTTTTGTGCATCGCTGTAGGTTCGTTTCTTAAAGTGCGTGTCGGCAGCTGCGCTGATGACAGTCATTGGCAATGTACTTGTTAAATGGGTCTCTGCTTCTTCTTTTGCTGATTCTGAAATGGAAAGCAGTAGATTTGCTTTTTGAAGCGCTTGAATTTTTTCATCGTAATACGCTTTAAGAGCAGGATGGGTGAGATAGATCTCAGGATAAAGCATGGGGATGAGATCATACAAGATAACGGCTGTGGGTGTTGTTGTTTCTAGTCGGCGAATACTCGTGATAGCGTTATCACCAAATCCTTCAAATAAGCTGGTGATGAGAATGACGTCAGGTTTCAGTTGCTCTAAAAAAGCCTCCCTCAATAAAGAGGCCGCTTCTAAGAGCTCTGGGACAACTTGTTGGTGTTGATTGAGCGGGAATGGCGTGTGCCAGACGACAATGTGCTCTCTTGGTAGTGTCTTGGAGAAATGCCTGCGAAGTGGTTCGATGGTCTGTGGGAAAGCACCGGATAAAACGATAAAAATCTCATGTTGTGTATTCTTCGTGAGCATGGCATTGACCAGCGATAAGCTATATCGTCCAATGCCTCGATGTGCACTTTGTGATTGGCATGCTTGTAAGTCAATGACGATTCGCATGGTTCTCCGACGTGTAATTTAACATATGATAAAGTTGCTGTGCCTCTTTTGATGTGGTGTCTAAATGTTGTGGTTGATGTGGGAAAATCAGTAGCTCTTCTTCTTGTCTTTCAAAATAAAGCAGTACCCCAGGATAAAACGTAAAGAGTTTTATAAAAGCGCGATGAAGTCTGGTGTGCGGTGTGAGTTTACATTTTAATTGATAGAGACGAAAAAACCCAAAACGGCGAAGGGCTGAATTAAGACAACGCTTAAAAAATGAAAGCATAACAGCCATCAATGATGAAAATTAAAAATGAGTGTAATGATACCGGAAGTGATGTATTGTGTCATTACAAACTGATAATGAATTTAATGTGATGTTATCGACTGTTCGAATCATCAGTTTAAGTGTCCTGTGCTTGCTCATTGTTTATTTTTTTGTGTTTCAAATTCAAGCAATCTGGGCGTTTACTATTGATGATATGTATATTACATTACGCTACGCGCATCAGTGGGCACTGCATGGTTCTATTGTTTGGAATCTAGGTGACGCGCCTGTTGAGGGTTATTCTAATTTTAGTTTTGTTCTGCTTGCACGTCTGTGTGAAATCTTGCATCTTGACCCTGTTTTGGGTTTAAAAGCGGTTAGTATTTTAAGTTTGATAGCCTCATGTATCGGTGTGTTTCTCATTACAGCACATTGGATCCAGGCCCGATATGCTTGTATTCCTGTGATCTGGTTACTTGCATATCGTGGTGAAATCATTTGGGCAGTGAGTGGGCTTGAAACGACGTTTTATCAGAGCATACTCATTTTTAGTGTGTACAGCCTTTTAAGGGGGTTACATTATCAAGCGCGTCGAGAGATATGTATCGCAGGCTTGTTGCTTGCTCTTCTTGGTTTGACACGACCAGAAGGTGGTATTGTAGCGTGTTGTTGTCTCGTAATTTTGGGTCGTTATGCGTTTAAGAGACCCGCATTAAGACCGTTGTTTTACAGTGCGGCGGGCGTATTTGGCGTGGTCTATTTGCCTTATCTTGTTTGGCGCTTGTTTTATTTTGGTTATTTATTTCCTAACTCGGTGTATTGCAAAGCGTCATCGCAGCAGTTTTTAGGGGTGCTTGATAAACAGTATTTTAGATTAATCTGGCCATTTTTATGTTGTTTATTACCTTTGTTGAGGGTACGGTCCCCTCGGCTAGGATATTCTTTTTTGATCATGCCGACATTACTGTATAGTTTATTATGCGGTACTGCCGACCCTATTGTGGCTTTTGATAATCGCCTATTTCTACCCGCATTTGCACTTCTCTTGCCACTCGCTGCCGTGGGACTTTCACAAATGATACAGCAACAATGGTTCGTTTATGTGATGTCAGCGGTGTTGCTCGTGTTTTGTGTACCTAAAATGTCACTGCAGGACTATCGATATTTCACAACAAATCCTCTCGCAGGAGAGCGCTTGAGGCATGAGGTTTCGCGCTGGTTAGAAAAGCATGCGACGTCAAATCAGCATGTTGTACTGGCGGATAGTGGACTGATTCCTTATCAACATGCAGAGTTGCGATTTATTGATTCATATTGCTTAAATAATGTGGAGATGGCACATACGAATACACAAGATCGCTACGTTCATTTTTGTGAAACGATACTAGAAAAACGGCCGGATTACATCATTTTAACGGCATGGATTCATGAAGGACAAATAGAGTACACACCGGCTGATACATGCATCAGTGCACGACTTTCTCACGCAAAAGAATATCAATTGGTGAATGTTTTCAGAAGCCATAGCCAAGATCGCTCGGTTTATCAGTACCAAGCATACGCAAAACGGTGAAGTATTACGGTCTGAGAGGATTCATCTTCATCGGCTCAGTTTTTGCTGCACCGACTATCCAGTAGGCGAGAAAAATTGTAGATAAACTGATCCCAATCCATTGGTAGGGGATGTTAAATTGTGTAGACTCAGTATTGATGCTTTTTTTATTTAAAAATGACAGTGGTGAATATGATCTTCGTTCAGTGGGCTCCAAAAGCCGTTTATCGTGAGCTTTTGTTTTTATGGTGTCTTGTAAAATCGTTTTGAGGCTACCTCGGTTATTTTTAAAATTGGATGCAGCGCTTAAGATCGTCGTCCAATTAAAATGGCGTGTTAAAAGATGAGTTTGTGTTGTCGCGGGAAGTGCTTCGATATAGGTATTGCAAGCGTTGATATGATGTGTATCATCATCCCAAAATTCTAAAGTCACGTCATATTGATAGCTTGGATAATGAACGCGAAGGTAATCAAGATGCATGGCTAACAGTGTTGTTTTTCCATGCTTTAAAAGGGGGACATTTGACCAAGAAACCTGGTCAGCGAAATCATCTTCGTGAAAGACATGCTTCCCGTTGATATCTTTTCGCAGCGGTCCCATCGTGTGTCCTAATTGAGCGAATGTACCACAATTATCTTCGTAATCTGGCATTAAAAGGCGATTAAATATCCAGCCATTTTTTTCGGCTAAATCTGCAAACAAAGTAAAACAAAAACCATTGTCTTGATTGATGTTGGAGGATTTTCGCTCGTGTGACCGCGTTTGTCGAGCTGATCCTACGGCAAGAATAACGATATCAGCATTTTTAACAGCTTCATTTATGATCTCATCAACAATTTGACACGATATTTTGGAAAAAAATTGATAATATTCATGCCTATCACTCGGCATAGATTCGAGTCTTTTTCGATGTACGGTTGAGCTTTCGTTGAGATCACTTAAATAGAGAGAGAGAACGCCATCAAAATCACATAATAAATAAACAACTTTTTTCATACAACGGGCAACCGAAATCATAAATTTAAAAATAAAATTTTATCACAGTTAATAAAATTTGTACACTTTAAAATGTTCTAGTCATCTTGTTTATTCCTGGTATAGTATAGTGATATAGGGATTATTGCGTGTGATGATTATGGATAAATTGAACGTTTTTTTTCAGAAACTTTATGTGAAGTTACCTTTTGTTATTTTTGATGTGTGTGCAATCCCTGTTGCGTGGGTGCTTGCGTATTGGGTGAAATACAATTTACATGCGGCAGTGTTAGCGCGAATGACACCCCAAGTGCTGGCTGCGTTGTTGTGTACGATGATCATTCAAACGATTTGTTATTACACTTTTAAAGTATATCGAGGGTTGTGGCGCTTTTCTTCGCTAGGTGATTTAACACGTATTTTACGTGCAACAGTGACGGCAACATTGGTGGTTGTACCGGTGTTGTATTTGTGTGCGCTGTTAAGCGATGTCCCTCGAGCTATTTTTCCGCTGTATTGCTTAATCTTAACTGGGATCTTATGTGCTGGTCGTTTAATGTTGCGATATTATAGTGATATTCAACAACATGTTGTTCGGCGAGAGGCCTCTAAGCGAGTTTTGATTGTTGGGGCAGGGCTTGCGGGGGAGAGTTTGGCGCGTGATTTAAAGCGTTCAAATGTGTATATGCCTATTGGGTTTATCGATGACCAAAGAAATAAGCGTGGCCTTGAGGTGCATGGTGTTCGTGTGCTGGGGACGATTGCGCAATTGCCCGAATTGGTGGTGCAGTGTGCGGCGGATTTGATTTTTATTGCCATCCCTTCGGCGGGTTCGGTCGATATGCGTCGTATTGTGAATTTTTGTGAGCTTTGTAATGTTCCTTTTCGCACACTTCCAAGTCTTCAAGCACTTGCCTCAGGGCATGTTGAAGTGAATGATCTACGGAAAGTAAATATTGAAGATTTACTGGGTCGAGATCAAGTCGAGTTAAGTTGGGATAAAATTGCGTCATTTATTGAAAATCATTGTGTCTTGGTGACGGGTGCTGGTGGCTCTATTGGTGCGGAATTGTCTCGGCAAATTGCACAATTGAAGCCCCAAAAGCTCTGTCTTTTGGATAACAATGAGTACAATCTGTATAATATAGAGCAGGAAATGCGACAGGCTTTTCCGCATGTGAAAATTGAGGTGTCACTGACGAGTGTTGTTGATAGTGTTGCTATTGGCGATGTGTTTCGTAATTTTAAGCCAGAAGTTGTTTTCCATGCCGCGGCCTACAAGCATGTGCCTATGCTTGAAAATCAGGTTCGTGTTGCCGTGAGGAACAATATTATTGGGACACAGATTGTTGCGGAAGCAAGTGTACAGGTGAATGTTAAGAAGTTTATTTTGATTTCTACAGATAAAGCGGTAAACCCAACAAATGTGATGGGTACAACAAAGCGCGTTGCTGAAATTTATTGTCAAAACCTCAATTCACGTGTTGACACACAGTTGATTACGGTTCGATTTGGAAATGTGTTGGGATCGGTCGGTAGTGTGGTGCCACTTTTTCAAAAACAACTGGAAAGAGGTGGTCCTTTAACAGTGACTCATCCGGATATTCAGCGTTATTTTATGACGATTCCGGAAGCTTCTCAGTTGATTTTACAAGCCATGGTGAGCGGCAATGGTGGTGAAATTTTTGTGCTGGATATGGGGGAGCCCATTAAAATTAATTATCTGGCTGAGCAAATGATTCGATTGGCAGGCAAAATTCCTGGAAAAGATATCCAGATTCAATATACAGGCCTTCGACCCGGTGAGAAGTTATTTGAGGAATTATTTCACCCCTCTGAGCAATTGGTACAAACTGAGCATGAGAAATTGTTTAAGGCAAAGTTTAGAGAAATTGATTGGAATGAGCTTACACAAACACTACGGATGGTGAATACCGCGTGTAGCACGCATCAGCATATGGAGTTATTAATTTTATTGAAGAGTCTTGTGCCGGAGTTTCGCTGTGAACTATTAGCGGAGGTATAGTGATGGCTGAGTTGTATGTTTCGGAGGCTGATATTCAGGCGGGATATGCGATTTACACGCGCTTTTTTTTGCCTTTATATGATTTGTATGTGATTTATTTTTCAAATCGTTGGGTTTGGCGATGTGCTAAGAAATATCAGCTTGAGCAATATATTAAGTATACAACACATCGTCATTTGGATATCGGTGTTGGCACGGGATATTATCTCAAACATAATGATTGGCCTGTGGATGCCAGATTGGCGTTAATGGACGTCAATCCGCTCTCTTTAAAATCTGCTGAGCGTGCGACACGAAACCTATCACCAACTTGTTATCAAGCAGATATTTTTAAATCGCAGGATGGCCTGAAAGAGCAGTTTGGTTCGATTTCCATCAATTATTTACTGCATTGCTTGCCTGGAAGCATGCATACCAAATCAGTTGTGCTAGAGCATGTCGTTGCGATGCTAAAGCCCGGTGGCGTTTTGTTTGGTGCAACAATTCTTTCCGATGAGAAATTGCACACGCGTGCGAGTCGTGCACTCATGCAATTTTATAATCGAAAAGGGATTTTTTCAAATCGGTATGATACACAATTAGCCCTACAAGATGTGTTACAGAAACATCTCATCAATATCGAGATACAAGTTATCGGTTGTGTGGCTTTGTTTAAAGGACAAATGCCAGAGGAGTAGTAGAATATGCATGCTTTTCACATGTTGTGTGCCGTGCTACTTGCGGCAATTTGGGGTTTGAATTTTGTTTTTATTCAGATTGCATTGCAAGATATGTCAGCACTGATGTTGTGTACGTTACGATTTTTTTTCGCATCCGTACCAGTACTTTTGTTTTTCAGACCACCTAAGACGTCATTAAAATTACTGGTGTGTTATGGCTTACTCATTTTTGCATTACAATTTTTGTTTCTGTTTTTAGGTATTCAAGCGGGTGTCACGCCTGGTTTAGCGGGTCTTCTGGTACAAACGCAAGTATTCTTTAGTCTCTTTTTTGCCGTGATCATCTTAAAAGAGCGCATATTAGCTTGGCAAGTGATCGGTGCGATTGTCGCGTTTTCAGGCGTCGTTATCATATTTATGCATGTTAGTGGTGAGGTTTCCGTATTCGGATTATTACTGATCATGTGCGCGTCCTTATCATGGGGGCTGGGTTCTTTGTTGATTAAAAAAATAGGGGTTGTTGACCCTATGAGTCTCGTGGTGTGGGGAAGCTTTGTGGCATTTACACCATTATCGATGCTTGTCTTGTGGATTGAAGGGCCAGGGGCTGTACGTGAATTACGTCACATCTCTTCTGCTGGGTTGATTTCTGTGTTGTATATTGCTTATGCTTCTACATGGGTTGGCTATGGATTATGGAATTGGCTACTTGCACGATACACCATTGGTATGCTTGTACCGTTTACATTTTTAGTCCCTATCTTTGCGATGCTCGGCTCTATTTTGATATTACATGAGACATTGTATCCCTGGAAAATATTAGCGAGTGTGCTTGTGCTTTTAGGTCTTTGCTTGAATCTGTTTAGTCAAAAGCGGTTAGGAACGCGACCATAATAACTTCCTATTCTTGAATCAAAACATGCACATTTTTTGCCGCTTAGGTTAATTTTAAAATGACACTTTAACAAAAAAACTTCAAACTCGTCATTTGATTTGTAAATTAATTCTGTTATAATTGGGTTATTAACATAAAAATAACGTGTGATGAATCATGATACATAAAATCACCATTGAAAATTTCTTTTCTATCGCGGATATTCAGGAACTTATTTTTGAAGTCCCTCGTAATGCGCCTGATCTAGCATGTTTTAAGTCGTCACGTTCCAAAGAGGACGTTCGCTTACCTACAGTCGTCGGCTTTTTTGGTTCAAATGCATCAGGTAAGTCGACCATATTGCGATCCATCGTATCCTCAGTCAAATTTGCGTTGCATAGCTTTGATTGGACAGATGAGATTAATTTATTATTTCAGCCTTATAGACAAAAGGATTGGTGGGGGAAACCTACTAAAATCACCATTGAATTTGATTGTAAGACCAGTAGCGATAAGCCAACAACAATATTTCGTTACGAGTTACATGTAGCACACACCGCGCATGAATTTAATAATAAAACTATCGCATACGAATCACTATCTTATGCACCGCAAGGAAAATTTCGTTGCCTTTTTGAACGTAAGGAACAAGACATTCATTTCAGCCAAGAGTTTGGAATTGCCAACACAAACGATCCAAGAAAAGAGAGCATTCGCCCTAATGCGAGCGTAATTAGTACGCTAACAAAATTAAATCATGCATTATCAATACACTTGTCTCGGATTATAGGAACAATGCAAACAAACTATATTGGCGTGACAAAAATTCAACCCAATGCTCACCAATGGTTATCTGTATATGCAAATGATAAAGCATGTCTTGAGCGCTTAAATCGTGAATTAAGGCGGTTTGATGTTGGTCTTGAATCTATGATTATCGAGCCTGGGAATCAAGGTTTATTGTTTGCTAAATTTCAACACGTAGGACTTGATGATTTTATTTATTTTGGGGAAGAATCAGCAGGTACACAGCGATTTGTTGAAATTTTTCCTCGCTTACATTACGTGTTGGAAACAGGTAGCATTGCTATCATAGATGAGATTGACACTGACTTGCACCCGCTCTTGTTACCGGAATTGTTTCGCTGGTTTAATGACTCAGAACGTAACCCACATGGTGCACAATTATTTTTTACCGCTCATAACCCAGCATTACTCGATGATTTAGAAAAAGAACAAGTATTCTTTACAGAAAAACCCAGTGGTGAACCCAGCCATGTATACGGTGCACGTGATATCAAAGGATTACGTCGCGAGCCCAGTTTGATGAAAAAATACCTTGCCGGTGAGCTGGGTGCTGTTCCTCATGTTGGGTAAAAAAGTGACTAAAATTATCCAACAGCGCAAGCGAATTTTTATAGCAGGAGAGGGCGAAGGCGAGCAGTCTTTTGTAAAATGGCTTCAACGACTTTCTGATCAACATGGATTGCATGTTCATTTAGATTGCCAGCCGCTTGGGGGAGGTGGTTATAAAACAATGCTTGAAAAAACGGTGCGTGAATGCAAACGCAAAGGTAGATCGAGTGCTAAATCCTTCGTTCTATTAGTGGATAGTGATCGCGCTGAACGCGGTGATGATGGTTGGTCTTTGTTGCAATTAAAACAAGAAGCATCAAAGCATAAAATGTTTCATATGCATACTATTTCCGAGTACGGCGTTATCGGAATTCTTGCTTGCTTGTGCTAATGCCATGAGATCCTTAAAATAAGTCACGAATGAAGAAAGCTTTTTCTTGAAGCATGTGATGACGAATATCCCTAGAGTTGGTGTTTTGATATTCAATGACAAAATTATATTTTGTATGCAATATGGTAGTTAAAAACCATTAAAATGCGTACAAAATATAATTATCCCAGTTCTTTCCAATTTTCTCCTGGTAAATGCTGTATTATTTCATCGAATAAATATTGGTATATCCAATCAACATCATATTCGTAATTTATACTATTAGGTAATAAGGAATGCATATCCGTATTAAATATTTTTGATTTTCGTTTTTGTTCTAAATTTTTCTGAAATTGCGCTTTTGTTATTTTATTGTTATGAGCATCCATATAACGATTAAAACATATCAGAATTTTTTTCAGATCAAGAGAATCTACTTCTTTTACCACAGCATAAAAATCAAATAAATCGCGCCCTTTTTTCCGTTGATAGAGTGCTTTTAGCTTTGTTCCCATGAGCTCTTCAAGTTGATATGTGCTTATTTTTGTTTTTCCACTGTACCATCTATTGTTAACATCAAACGGTATTTGAATCTTATCGAGTACAGCAAAATGATCTCTTGTGTTAATTTCTATCTTGATACGAATAGGTTTACTTTCTTCTTCAGACTGGACACGATAAATCATCGTTACCCTGCCTTCAGCAAATTTTACTTTAGGTTCGCCCATCCACGAATTGAGTAAATGATGAAGTGCACTCAAAGTTTCACCTATAGGTTCAGCTTCTATTTGCACTAAATCAATGTCTTCGCTGAATCTTACCATTTTTTTTAAAAATAATTTATGCAGCGCCGTGCCACCACGAAACGCCAATTTTGAAGACAAAAAATTGTTATTGTATATTTCTACTAAAATTCGAGATAACAACAAATCATGTTCGACCTGCGCACTTGATACCCATGGGGCATGTTCTCGCCATTCTGTTATCGCAGCAATCGGGATCATATATCTAGCTCCACATCTTCATTAATATTAATTTTCCAACGTTTATTTTTTTTCAAAATCTCTGAAGACTCTCCCGGCACCAACCAAATATAATTAATTGGCTTTCGATATAGAAGGTAGTGATACACGATATCACCAAGTTCTTTGTTGTCTGTGAAATCAAGCAAGTACCCTAGCCTTTGCAAAACAGTTGTTTTAATTTGACGTGATTGAAACAGTTTTTCAAAAGCAGCTTTATTAACAGAACTAGCCAAATCAGCAATGACTTGTGCCATATTATGAATGTGTCCTGCGTGCTCAGAATAATCGCAAATATCCATCATTGTCAGTTCTGGAGTTGATAAGTTGACATGCCCTGTATAGGAATTAATTTGAGTAATACCTATGTTGGACATATTTTTTTTAACAATGAAATCAATGGTGATATTGCCAATTGAAATCTGCCTTGTTTGTTTATTTGTGACAACCTGAAAACGTTGAGGCTGTTGGTGCGTCGCACCATAATATGACGCTGCTGATAAAAGCCCCATATAGTAAGGCTGATGCAAAAAAATCATAAAATCATCAATAAACCAATCTGCTGGTAAACAGCCCAAAGAAAAGTGTTGTGGGGGTATGATGATATAAAACCCCTCTTTCACTAAAGCCAGCTCTTTTTCTTTGGCCAATCGGTTGGCTGAGTTTATAAATGATTGTGAGCTGCAATTAAGTGCTGCTATAGCCTCTTGTTTTTCAAAGCTATATCTTCCTCTTTGCAAGAGATATTTTATGAATTCAGATAGTTTTTCACTTTTCATATTCAAATTATAATACATTTAGTTATTTAATGAATACAAAAATGTAATTTAAATTGTAGGATCAGTGCTGGGTAGGTAACAGGATCTCAATAATGGGATCCTGTTACCTACCCAATTGAATCAAATCGTATATTCTGATAAAAATGATTATTTTTTAGTCTGAGCATTTTTGGGGGTCCTAAACACCCCTCAAACACGGATTTTAGCAAAATTTGACGAACGAATGCGAACTGATTCTTAAATATTCTCAGCGTTTATAAGGGTTGTCTGCCGACTACGAACTTCCACGAGCGTGGGCTTGGCGGAGAGAGAGGGATTCGAACCCTCGATACGTTTGACCGTATACACACTTTCCAGGCGTGCGCCTTCAGCCGCTCGGCCACCTCTCCGTGGAGAAAGAGGCTATCATTTCCACGGCGAAAAATCAATATTGATCAGGCGTTCGCTTGTACACTTAAGCGAAAATATCTTCTTTGATAAATAAGAATGCTCATCATCACTAACGAAATGGGTGGCGATAATTTTGCGGGCCATCCCCAATCTAAACACCATCCTGAAATCGTATCTAACAGCAATAAAATCGTATTTACAAGAAGAAAATGCCGACTCACGGCATGAGCATCCTGTAATTTAATATTTTTAATAATCTGTGGAATAGTATACAGTTGATAACACGCTCTTGACGCATAGCCCACCATCAGCGCGGACAATACCGATAACGTATGATGCTCCTGAACAAAGAAGTAATACATGCTACTCAACATCATTAACGTTATGAAAACATTGAGATAGAGTTTCCGCCATTGCGTGCGTTGATAAAAAAATCGACTCAATTGAGCATGTTGAACACTTAAGACTATCAGTGAAACAATTGAAACAGTCTTATACTGCCACTGAAAATCATTGGCAAAACCATAAAATAAATCAAACAAGACGCCAATATATAACACCAAATGCATCATAGGACTTAAATTTTGTAGATATCCCAAATGACGGTTGTGCCAAATTTGTGGAATAAATACAAATAAATAAAGGATGAACGCAATATTCAAACTGACCATACCTAATGCATGTGTATTCATCAACCTATCCTCTTTGAAAGTGTCGGTGCTTCATGATACGCCTCATCCCAAAAAAGCCACTCTAACTCAGTTGCACATTTGAACGCGCTCAGCATATCGTGTTGTGTTTTATCTGAGGCGGATTCAGCAAGTACGTTCATCATCTCTATCACACGACTCACCACATGCTGAAATGACTCGCTTGAATAAGTGTCTATCCACGCATGAAATGGATTTGGTGTCGCTTGTGACGCTGCAATATGCTCGCCCACAATGTGGTAAATCCAAAAACAAGGAACAAGACTCGCAACAGCTTCCTCTACCGAGCCTAAGCTTGATGTTTTCAAGATATAATTGGTGTACATAAAGCAAGCCGTGTTTTTTTCAATAGGGTGTGTTAGGGTTTTCGCTTTTAAATAGTTACGATGCAATTGTTGTTCGGCCTCTACCGCACCTACCGCAAATTTTAAAATATGGCCTGAAAAAGGTGCTGGTAAACGCGCGGCAACCAGTGCCAGTGCTTTTGAAAAATCATTTAAAAAAAGTGCGTCTTGTTGTAGATAATAAATAAACGTTTGTTGAGACAATGTGCCTTCTGCCAAGGTTTGATTAAAGGGATGCGTCAAGATACGCTGCACTAAAGGATCAACAAGATGTATCATGGTTTTAAAGATCATAACAAACAACGCTTTGTCGGTAATGCGGTGCAATCTTCAGTGACAGCGATAAAAAACGCCCATTCATAATCATAAGATCGACGAGCAGCATCAATGATAGGATCGACATTTTCCAAAATACGTGTCGTCAGCTCAAAACTAGCGATTCTATCGGTCAGTTTAAAAATACGCTCGGCAGTTGCCACAAACTCTTCATCATAGTTTGCTGCCAACCAAGGGTAATACGTATGCTCGTCTGTAACGGCATGTTTTTGAGAATAAATACCAATCTGTCGATAAAGATCGTAGCATCCAAAAAGAGAAGCCAGCCCAATGGCAATTGAAGTTG
The DNA here is from genome assembly GCA_023266075.1 of Legionellaceae bacterium. Classification (GTDB taxonomy): domain Bacteria; phylum Pseudomonadota; class Gammaproteobacteria; order Legionellales; family Legionellaceae; genus JAGVJT01. The sequence continues at coordinate 13,206 of JAHFRX010000008.1, forward strand.
AATGACGGGCCGCATGTGTTAAATGATCAAGATATTCATCAATCAGCTGAATTTTAGGTACCGGTGAAAAATCACTTTTTTTTCTTTTCGGATTAAAAACACCAGCATGAATCATCTCGCGTACGGTTTCAAGATGCTGTTGAATAAAATCCAAGTCATCGATAAAGGCAGAACCCTCCGCGAGTGGATGCTGTCTTAATCGTTCAAGCAGTCCTTGAATGATCTCAACCCATCTTTCTAAGTAAAGATCGTCTTGCTCACAATAACAATCAAACTGTGATTGAGGTAATGTGCCGGCATGAATCTGTACAACAAATGGATGTTTATGGATGTTATCAAAAATATCGGCGGATTTTTTACGACTTAATTCTAAAATAGTAGGCATTTACGCTCCCTTCGCAGGCATTACCCAGTGCAGGTTATAAGGGTCTCTCTCAGCTTTGAAAATTCAAAACACCCCCGGTATCGCGTGCAGCATATTCAAATCGATTGTGAAAGTCAAACAACTACAACCCCTTCGGCTAAAAGATGTACTAACGATGGTCCTTCATAAACAAGACCCGTATAAATTTGTAATAAATTAGCACCTGCCGCCATTCGCTCCTGCGCCAAATCAGGATTATCGATACCGCCACTGCTAATCATCGCTATCGAATCCCCCACTTCTTTACGCAAAAGACTCAAACACGCTGTAGCACGTGAGGTTAGTGGACGCCCACTTAATCCTCCCAGCTCCAGACCGTGAGGTAAGTCGTGCACCATGTCGCGATTAACGGTCGTATTTGTCGCAATGATGCCATCTATCCCTAAAGAAACCAGTGCATGCCCCATACGTTTCAGTGCTTCGTCAGATTCATCCGGAGACAATTTAACAACCAGCGGCACATATTTTCCGTGAACATCGGCCAAATGAAGTTGCTCTTCACGTAGCGCCGACATGAGCATAAAAAAATACTCTGTTTTTTGTAAATCTCTCAAATTTGGCATATTGGGTGAGGAAATATTAATTGTAAGATAGGAGGCATAAGGATAAAGTTTTTGCATACAAACGATATAATCCTTACTGGCATCTTCCAGTAATGTGTCTTTGTTTTTTGCAATGTTAACACCCAAAATACCATGATACGTTGTATGTTTTAAACGCTCAACTAAAGCATCTACGCCTTGATTACAAAAACCCATGCGATTAATTAACGCATGTACTTCAGTCAGACGAAAAAGACGTGGTTTCGGATGACCGCGCTGCGGATTCGGTGTGACCCCGCCGACTTCAATAAACGCAAATTGAAGTTTTGAAAGCGCTTCTAAATACAACGCATTGGTATCAAAGCCTGCTGCTAAACCAATGGCATGCGGAAACGTCATTCCCATCACTTGTCTCGGTTTAGGTTCAATTTTTGGAAAAAACACTGTTGGAAGATAGCGGAGCATGGTTAACACCCAATGATGCGCTCTTTCAGGATCTAGATGCCAGAATAATGGTCTAATGAAGCGGTACATAAACACTCCAACGGTATAAACAATGGTTTTTTAATTCGAATAAAAGTATATTCGTACTATTTTCAACAAAGACAAACTTATGTTATCTTTATCGCTTCAACTGAATTCTAACAATACATGGTTGCATTCCATACTTCAATCAAAGAGAGAATAAAACACCAGTGAGCTCACACGCCCAACCACCCTCTTTGCGCGAGGGAGAATTTCATCGCGCACTAAAAGACAGACATGTTCAACTTATTGCTCTTGGTGGGGTTATCGGATCTGGATATTTTTTGGGTACAGGTATTGTCATTCATGATGTTGGTCCTGCTGTGTGCTTTGCCTATTTACTTGGCGGCCTTATTATTTATCTCACGATGCTCTGTTTGGGCGAGCTCGCTGTTGCGATTCCTATCTCAGGTTCGTTTATTAATTACACTGCAGATTTTATCTCGCCCTCTTTGGCATGCGGCGTAGGATGGTCTTACTGGATCAGTTGGGTTGCCTATATTCCCGCAGAGTGTCTCGCGGGTGGTATTATCATGGAGTATTTTACAGGCGTAAATAGTTATGTCTGGGCGGTAGGCTTTGGTGTGCTGATTACCTATACCAATGTCGTCAAGGTTGGAACTTTTGGTGAAATTGAGTTTTGGTTAGCACTCACTAAAATTTTAGCGTTATTCGTGTTTGTAATTCTTGCTGCACTGATTTTTTTCGGACTTATCGGTAAACCCCACGCGCATTTTATTGGTACACGTTATTTTCTACACAACGGTGGTTTATTTCCCAATGGTGTTATGCCATTCTTAACAGCAATGGTATTGCTCCTGGTGAATTATCAGGGCTCGGAGATTATCGGGCTTGCAGCAGGAGAATCTATTGATCCTGCAAGAATGATCCCGAGGGCTATTCGTAATGTCACTTTCCGTATTTTATTTATCTATATTGTGCCTATCTTTTGCTTGGTTCTGATTTTCCCTTGGCAAAAAGCAAATCTTGCAAATGCAGTGTTTGCTGAGGCACTACAATTTCATGGCCAAAAATGGGCTGGCATTGCAACAAGTCTTGTCACTTTATGTGCAACATTATCATGCTCCAACTCTGGCGTTTATGGTATTGTGCGATCACTGCATGCGTTGGCAAGAAATGGCATGGCGCCACAAAGTTTAGCGAAGCTTAATCGCAATGCTGTACCGCAAAATGCAGGAATTGTGACACTTGTCTCTATTTGGGTGCTTCTTTTAATCAGTTATTTTTTTGGAAAATCAACGCTTTACGTTGCACTTTTACTCGTTTCAGGATTCACCGGCGCTATTGCCTGGATTTCTTTATGTTGGGCACAAATCAATTTCAGAAAACGTCTAACTCAACTAGGCTATACGGCTGATGATTTACGTTATAAAACACCCGGTTCACCTTACACAGGTATCATTGCAATTATACTTATGTTAGGTTGTTTAGTTTTTCTCGGTTTAAACAGCGATAAAAGTTATCGTATTGCGTTTTGGATGGGTATATTGATTACACTCTTCCCAATTGTGGTTTATCGTGTTGTGGGTACCCGCTCACGGCATGACATGCAAACACAATATCAAGGTCACATCCAATTTCACGATTTATTTCCGCCGAAGTGATTAATATCAATGATTGAAGTCAATAAGCGCTGTTGCTCGTGATGCTCCTGTGGATGAAATCTGTTTAGTGTTATTACTACTTATTGCTTGCTTAAATAGATGAACGCACCTAAAATCGTATTTTTGGTTTTACAGTCTGGAGTTTGATGATGGGATGGAATGAGTCAAATAATGACAATGATCCATGGCGCGGAAAGTCTCCTCCTGATATTGATGAGGCACTGAAGCGTTTCCATGCAAAATTGAAAAAAATAATGGGGGGGCGCAGTCATCAACCTGCTACCTCTTCTGAAAAAAAACCATCGATGCCGGCGAGTGGTCGGTTGGGTGCGTTGTTCGCTTGCGTTGTTGTCTTGCTATGGATGATATCCGGTATTTTTATTGTTGATCCTGCGGAACAAGCAGCTGTGTTGCGGTTTGGGAAGTACGTAGAAACAGTAGGGCCTGGTCCTCATTGGATTCCGCGCTTCATTGAGTCTAAAATCGTGTCGAATGTTGAGCGTGTTTCTGACTATTCTTATTCTGCTCAGATGTTGACAAAAGATGAAAATTTAGTTTCTGTGGCTGTCGTGGTGCAGTATCGTATTGGTGATTTGCAAGCTTATTTATTTAATGTAGCAGATCCTGAGGAAAGTTTAGAGCAAGCAACGTCGAGCGCATTGCGCCAAGTTGTCGGCAGTACGCGGCTTGATCAAATTATTACCGAAGGACGAGAGGCTTGGGGGATTAGTGTACAAGAGACTTTAACAAGTATTCTTGAAAGCTATAACACGGGAATCATCATTGTGAATGTCTCGCCGCAACCGGCACGTGCCCCGGAAAATGTGCAAGATGCTTTTGATGATGCGATTAAAGCGCAAGAAGATGAGAAACGTTTTAAAGAGCAAGCACGCGCGTATGAGGCAAGTGTAGTGCCCATTGCAGAGGGTAATGCAAAGCGCATTTTTGAGGAATCAAAAGCATTTGAAGAGCAAGTTGTTTTGCGCGCAGAAGGTGAGGTTGCTGAGTTTTTAGCTATTTTACCGGAGTATACTCGTGCACCCCAAGTGACGAGTCAGCGAATGTACATTGACGCTATTCAGCGTGTGATGCAGCAGACGAGTAAGCTGATCGTGGATGGAAAAGCGGGTAATATGCTGTATTTGCCTTTAGAAAAATGGGCCATGTCGCGGACACAAGAGAATACGCCGGATCCCGTGAATCTAAATATGCCAAAAATACAGTCAGATACAGAGAGCGCACTCTTAAGTGGGCGTGAAATTGTACGGCGTGTTGAGCCTGTAGGGAGAATTGACTCATGAAAGAATTACGCATGCTTGTCGGCGCAATGGTCTTCGTACTATGCGTCGTTTTATTGATGAGTTTATTTACGATTACACAGGGGCAACACGGTATTCTTTTACGTTTGGGGCGACTGGTCAATACGATGTCAACGGATAAAGTAAAAGTGCTAAATCCTGGTTTACATATTAAATTTCCATTGATTGAAACAGTTCGACTGTTTGATACACGTATTCAGACCTTGGATATCAAATCTTCAAGAATTGTGACAAAAGAGAAAAAAGATGTGATTGTGGACTATTACGTCAAATGGAGAATTGAAGATTTAGCCCGTTACTTTAAAGCAACGGGGGGAAATCAGTTCAAAGCGGATACGTTACTTGAGCAACAACTGAATACGTCATTACGCGCGGAATTTGGGCGAAGAACGATTTCTGAACTTGTCTCTGGTGGACGTAATAATTTGACAGAAATTTTGCGCGCACACGCAGAGCAGCAAGCGAGTCAGTTAGGTATCCATGTGGTAGATGTACGTATTAAAGGGATCGAGTTACCTGCAAATACAAGCAATGCGATTTACCAACGGATGCGTGCTGATATGCAAAAAATAGCAAATCGTCATCGCGCGGATGGGCATGCTGAGGCTGAAGCAATACAAGCGGCAGCGGATGCAAAAGTGACGGTTCTGCTTGCGAAAGCACGAAGCGAAGGACAGATGGTTCGTGCGCACGGAAAAGCAAAAGCCGCACAGATTTACGCAAATGCTTATAGTAAAAACACAGAGTTTTTTGCGTTTTACCGGAGTTTAAATGCTTACATGGATAGTTTTAGTACGAAACAGGATATTCTAGTACTTGACCAAAGTAGCGCTTTCTTTAATTATTTTAAAAACGGCGCACCCAAAGTTAATGCACCCAATCATTGAGTTGAAACGAGTTTATGATGAGTAAATATGTGGTAGTCGTCGGTACACAGTGGGGCGATGAGGGTAAAGGTAAAATTGTTGATTTGTTAACCGAAAAAGCAAGTGTTGTTGTACGCTATCAAGGTGGACACAATGCGGGTCATACGTTGAAAATCAACGGTGAAAAAACAGTGCTGCGCTTAATCCCATCCGGTATTTTACGGCCTGATGCGCGATGTTATATCGGTAATGGCGTTGTTGTTTCTCCAGAAGCATTGTTAAGTGAGATGGCGGAACTTGAAGCGAAAGGGATACAAGTGTCTTCGCGGCTTTTTGTGAGTTTAGCGTGTCCCTTAGTTTTGGCATCACACGTCGCTTTAGATAAAGCGCGTGAAATTAAACAAGGAAATGCGGCTATTGGTACAACAGGTCGTGGTATCGGACCTGCATATGAAGATAAAGTGGCGCGACGTGCTTTGAAAATTGGTGATTTGTTTCGACAAGATTGGCCAGAAAAATTAGCCACGCTCTTGGCGTATCATAATTTTCTATTGTCTCAATATTATCATCAAGCGCCGGTCTCATTTGATGAAATATTAGCGTCTTCAATACGTTGGAAAACACAATTGCAATCGATGGCAACGGATGTAACAACTTGCTTGCACGAGCATCGTCGTCTCGGTGATGCTATATTGTTTGAGGGTGCGCAAGGCATTTATCTTGATGTTGATCATGGCACGTATCCTTTTGTGACGTCTTCGAATACGTGTGTGGGTAGTGTTTGCAATGGCGCGGGCTTTGGACCGCTTTATTTGGATTATGTCTTAGGCGTTGTGAAAGCGTATACGACGCGAGTCGGTAGTGGCCCTTTTCCAACCGAGCTTCATGATGCTGTCGGTGCTCATTTAGCGTCTCGGGGGAATGAGTTTGGGGCCGTGACAGGGCGTCCACGTCGTTGTGGTTGGTTTGATGCGGCATTGTTACGTCGCTCTATCCAACTCAATAGTATTTCTGGGTTGTGTTTAACAAAATTAGACGTTCTGGATGGCCTAGAAACTATCAAAATCGCTGTGGGTTATCAAGATGCTTCAGGGCAGCATTTGGATTACCCACCGCAGTCTGCAAATGCTTTTGAGACGTTGAGCCCGATTTACGAAGAAATGCCAGGCTGGTCGACATCCACGGCAGATATGACTGAACTAACTGCATTGCCTCATGAGGCTCGCGCATATGTAGAGCGACTTGAGTCTTTGCTGGGTGTGCCTATTGATATACTCTCTACTGGGCCTGAGCGTGATTCAACGATTATTATCAAGGACATTTTTTCATAGGGATATGGTGATGGGCAAGATGATATTTTCATCTTGTGTTTGAAACCTGAGGATAAGTGATATGAAAATAAATGTTCGTCAGTATGCATTAACTTTAATCATGCTGTTTTTACCCGTTTTTTCACAAGCAGACGTACATCAACATCAACCGTCTACAGATGCAATGTCGGCCGAGGTATTGACGTATGTGAATCAGTATCGTGCATCGCGTGGCTTACCCGCGCTTTTGATGAATGATGCGGCAAATCGTGAGGCGCATAAACATAGTCTTGAGATGGCAAATCATCACGTCCCTTTTGGTCATAATGGTTTTAGCCAGCGCATGAAGCATGTATACCAACAGGTGGAAAATGCGGATGGCGGCGCTGAAAATGTCGCTTATAATTACAAAACGGCACGTATTGTTGTCGATGGTTGGATTCGAAGCTCTGGGCATCGTCAGAATATGGTTGGGCGCTATGATATGACAGGTATTGGGATTGTGCGAGATAGTCAAGGTCGGTTATATTTCACACAACTCTTTGTACGTACGAATAAACACGCACATCCTAAAACGAGAACAGCAAGATCTCAACGACGCGTGCATTTTTTCCTAGGGTAAGTTTTT
>JAHFRX010000102.1 GCA_023266075.1 Legionellaceae bacterium
GCGTGATAACGATATCATGACCACTTGAGGCAAGTTTTTTTGACAGTTCAGGATTTGGTGTGCTGTCACAGCGCGCAGCAAGATAATTGGCATCTTGTGCGTGTGGTATGGATGTTGTGATGAGAGCATCTCTTGCATCAAACCATAAGCACTTGAGTCCGGACTTTTGCAAAAAAGCATGTCCCAAGCGCGTCATCATGAGTTCACCGAGACTTAAAATTTGTGCTTTCGTTTTAGCAGGCGCTTCGCTCAAAAGAGAGATCCCAGTCAGCCATTGTGTGAGTTGTTGAATGTCATGATGGATGAGTTCGTAGGAAACCTCGAGTGCTTTAGCGAGTGAGCAATGTTCATCGATGAGCTCAGTGAGTAAGGTTTGATGCTCGTTAATGAGTGCTGCCTCAGTCAATTTTTCTAATTTATTTGAGGTTTGTGTTAACGCCGAGCAGACAATCACGGGTTGAATTTTTGTTTTTAAATGTCGTTTGGTAATGTCAAGAATACAATCCCACATTTCACGTGTTGAAACACTTGTACCACCAAATTTTGTAATAATCTGTTGCATGACGACCCTGAAATGGCTCAAAAACAGTACAACATTAACATGGAGAGATATTGGTGACAAGAATTTTAAAAGGGTATAGACAGGAACATTTTATTTTGGCAGCATAGTCTGCTTATTTTAGTTAGACGTTGAAGGAGAACATGGAATGATATATTGGCGTTTAACAAGTATCGCATTGATTGCAGGCTCAATTTCATGTAGTTATGCGGGTGGATTTTCACTGTATACGGAAGGCAGTGCTGCCGAAGTGGGTGTGTTTGCGGCGGGTGCCGCAGCAGAGGCTCAAGATGCGTCGATTGGTTGGTATAATCCAGCAGGTTTAGCCTTATTGCAAAAAAATGAAGCGCTGATCAGTGGTGTGGGTGTGCTGCCTGTCTCAAAAATTTCGGGAATGAGCTCTTATTACACGGATAATTTGGCACCTTATCAACAATCTTTTGTAAAATTATCCGGTGGTGAGCAAGCGATCGTACCGGCCATCCATGTGAGTCATCCGTTGGGTAAGCGTGCAGTATTTGGACTCAGTGTGGTCTCGCCGTTTGGCCTTTCAAGTAATTGGCCTGAAGATGCTCCTACGCGTTATGCGGCAACGTTGACAAAATTATTAACTGCAAATGTTTCTCCTGAGATGGGCGTACTGTTAACAGACCATTTGGCATTTGGCGCAGGTCTTGATGTGCAGTATGCCGATGTGAAATTTGATGGTGTCGCAGGCTCCCCTGCAGCATTGCAATATTTAGAAAGTTTTGGTGTACCTGTGACGACCACGATGTTCGATTCCTCAAGTAATAATGAGGGCTCATCGATAGGTGTTGGTTTTCATACCGGTATTTTAGCGTTATTCAATCATCATCATACGCGTATTGGTGTGAACTACCAATCGCGAATGAAGCATCAATTTGAAGGGCATAGCATTTTAAAAGGACGTCTCGCCTCACCAACATTGACGAATCCTTATGAAGAGTACAAATTAGACGGACTATATAGTAATTACATTGCACTTCCGGACGTGGTGACGTTGAGTGCGTATCAAGATATTACTCAGAAATTCGCACTTTTAGGCTCTGTATTACACACGGGTTGGAGCTCATTCAAAACAATCGAGCTTTATAATGTCGCAGGGTTTTCTGTTGAAAGCAGTGAGCAAGCGCCAATTAACCTCGTGACACCGCAAGGTTATCGAGATACCTGGCGTGCTGCTTTGGGCGCTAATTACCGTGTGACTGATCGGTGGATGGTGCGCATTGGCGGAGGATATGATCAAACGCCAACGGTGAGCGCTGAGCGTGATATTCGGTTGCCTGATGTTGATCGCGGTGCAATTTCTGCAGGGTGTCATTATCAAGTCACTACAGCGTTGGGGTTTGATGTGGGGTATACTTATCTGTTTGGTTTGGGACAAGCGTCTATCAATAAGACGCAAGTTTTTGATGAGTTATCTTCCGTCAATATTCAGGCGCAGGCGATGAATCATGCGCAACTAGCCGGTATTCAGGCGGTTTGGAATTTTGATGCCGGAAGTTAATCATCTACAGTAATCGTTGATTCGGCGATACCATTCACGATAAGTTTGTAACCATTACCGTGAATAACGCTGGGTGTGATTTCACCTGTTTCAATGTTTAATTCAACGACGCCAATATCCAATGGATTATCTGTATTAGTGCCAATGCGTATCAGTGCAGGGCATTTCTCAGCAACGGTATGGCCAAAGCATGACATACGAACAGAGGCCCAAAATACTTTGCCAACACTGTGTGCTTTGGTTGGGTATGGTGAGGGTACTGTGCCTTCTATAAATGCATTTGACTCACGATCAGTTAAGTTATGTGTAATCAATTGCTTAGGACTTGCCAAAGCGGATGTTTGAATAACAAGCCCGAGTGTTAAAGCAATTGCTGTTTGAATCATCCGATGCATGATTATCTCCTGTTAGAATATTTTTGTGCAATTATAAGACAATATAAGTCATGCTACAAGATCCGTGTTGGATATTTTATATAAAACAGCGTAAAATGGCCAAATTCAGTTCAGTTCAGTATAGTGTGGTTACGTGAAACATCGCTCGTATCGCAGCGCGCGCGCGCTTTATTTTCGGTTATTTACATTTGTAAGGCCATTTTGGCGAGTGTTATTACTCGGTGTCATTGCAAATATTGTGTATTCCGGTATTGATGCAAGTTTAACTTACTTGATGCGTCCTTTTTTTGATAAAGGGTTTGTCGAAGTTGACATGGTTTTTATTCAAAAAATTCCAGTGATGATTCTCATCGGTGTGATGATTCGTGGATTGATTAGTGCCTTGGGTAGCTACTGCATGACTTGGGTAGCGCGTGCTGTAGTGAATGCGTTAAGGCAGCGCGTTTTTGCACATATTCTTCGCTTACCCGCGCGTTATTATGACAGTGCCACATCGGGTCAACTGTTATCTAAAATTCTTTACGATGTTGAGCAAGTGGCTCAAGTGAGTGCGGATGCGCTGACTGATTTGGTTCAAAACGTGTGTTTAGTGGTGGGATTACTCACGGTGATGATGGTGATTTGTTGGCAATTGTCATTGCTATTTTTACTGACAATCCCGTGTGTTGGTGTGTTAGTGAACTATACCAATAAACGTATTCGACGCATTAGTCATCGTGTACAAAAAACGATGGGGGAAGTCACTGAAATCGCAAGTGAGGCGATTGAAGGCTATCGTGTTGTGCGTATGTTTGGGGGAGAAAACTATGAAAAAAATAAGTTTAATTGCGCAACGGAGCAATCAAGACAAAATGACATGAAGGTTGCTGTGAGTAAAGCGATTAACGTTGCTGGTGTGCAATGCATCATTGGTTTGGGTATTGCCATGATTATTTTTGCAGCCATTCAATTAGCGTCGGTCATTACGGTGACAGCAGGGTCATTTTTAGCGATCGTGGCTGCCATGCTACAGTTGATCAAACCAGTAAAAACTTTGACCACACTTAACGCTACTTTTCAGCGTGGATTGGCGGGTGCTGAAAGTGTTTTTGGTGTGTTGGATGAGCCGGTGGAGCCACATTCTGGGCAACCGTTGATGCAGCGCTCACAGGGGCGGCTTTCTTTTCAGCATGTGTCTTTTGAATATCAACCCGGAAAAAGAATACTTGAAGATATTCATTTTACAATTGACGCAGGTCAGACGGTTGCTTTAGTTGGACATTCAGGCAGTGGGAAAACGACAATATCGAGTTTGGCATCACGTTTTTATGAGGTGACTGAAGGTAGGATTTGCTTGGATGATGTTCCGGTTCAAACGTTATCATTGTCTTACCTACGTTCGCAAATGGCCATGGTGAGCCAGCAGGTGACGCTGTTTAATGATACCGTTGCAAATAACATTGCTTACGGCCATCAGATGAGTCGTGAAGCCATCGAGCATGCGGCGAAGCTCGCTTATGCGGATGAATTTATTCACCGGCTACCTGGTGGGTATAATGCGATGGTTGGTGAAAATGGCGTACTTTTGTCCGGCGGACAAAGGCAACGGATTGCGATTGCGCGTGCGATTTTGAAAAATGCACCATTGCTTATCTTGGATGAGGCGACTTCGGCACTGGATACTGCGTCAGAGCAATATATCCAAAAAGCGCTGGAACATGTGATGAAAGGGCGAACAACCTTGGTCATTGCACATCGGTTATCAACGATTCGTCATGCGGATAAAATTATTGTGTTGAATCAAGGTCGTATTGTCGAAGAAGGAACACACGATGCGTTGATGAGTCTAAATCATCATTATGCGGCACTGTGTCGGACACAACAGCTACATGTGGACTCCTTTTCAGAAGCAATAACTTGATGAACACTTATCTTCAGCAATTTTGGCAAAAAATAACACCATTACATCGACTGCTTTATCCGTTGATGTGGTGTTTTCACGGTGTTGTTATATTACGCAAAAAACTCCTCATGCTTTTTTTTTCTCAGTCCTCAGCGGTACCGATTATTGTCGTAGGTAATCTGACGACGGGAGGTGTTGGTAAAACACCTTTGGTTATTGAGATTGTGGCGGCTTGTCAATCACGAGGTCTTCGTGTTGGCGTGGTGAGTCGTGGTTACAAAGCACGATGTAAAAATTTTCCGCATGAAGTGCGTGTTGTGGATTCAGCACAAGATGTCGGAGATGAACCTTTATTGATTGCGGAAAAAACACGTGTACCGGTCGTGATTGCACCCAATAGAGTCGCGGCGGTTCGCTATTTACGAAAGCATCATGCACCACAAGTGATCGTCAGTGATGATGGTTTGCAGCACTATCGTATGCCTCGTGCGGTGGAAATTGTGGTGCTAGATGGTGTGCGGCAATTGGGAAATCAGCGATTATTACCCGTGGGCCCATTGCGTGAGTCTCCATCGCGTCTTAAGACGGTTGATTTTATTGTCGTGAACGATGGTTCATGGCCTCATGCCTATGCGATGACATTACAGCCTCAAGCGTTGAGGTCACTCAAGCAAGGTGGTGTTGTTGCAGCAGATGAAATACAGTATCCAATTGCAGCGGTCGCAGGGATTGGCCATCCAGAGCGGTTTTTTCAAACATTGACGGCATTGTCGTTTTCTTTTGAGTCGCATATTTTTCCTGATCATTATGCCTTTTCATTGAAAGATTTTAAAAATATGACGAAAACCATTCTCATGACAGAGAAAGATGCGGTAAAATGTCGAGCGTTTGCAACAGACGCGATGTATTTTTTACCTGTCAAAGCAGTCATAGAGCAATCATTTTGGGACGCATTATGGGTTCATCCAGCATTAGTCAATTTAAAAAGTGTATCGTCGGACTCTTAAGTCTTGTGGCATCAACACTATTTGCTGCAGAGATATCGCTAGGCGACGAAGACAATTGGATTTTTTCTGGTATGGTGAGCAATGAAAAAGGAGATCAATATGCATACTTTTTTCAAATGCAACATCAAGGTGTATCGCTGAAAAGTGCTGTAACTTTGTTTGATATGCAATCTAAAGAGCCTGTTTTTCAAGAAGAAGCCGTAGGGCTATATCAAATGAAGTCTCCCTATCACTGGGAAATTGGGCATACTTTTCTTCATTTTAATCCGATTACAGGGAGTTGGGTGTTTGGGCTTAAGACAAAAGAAAAACAAGGGTTTAATTTTAAAATTGATATGATGAATGCGTATGACCCCCCTGTTCTTGAAGAGCGATTACGGCCGGGTTTGAGGGTGACACTCAATCATGTAAAAGCATTAAATGGTCATATTTATTTATCGAAAAGGCATGATGAATTTGT
>JAHFRX010000103.1 GCA_023266075.1 Legionellaceae bacterium
ATCAATTTTTGCTCGATGTCGCTTATCTTCATCGACAAAACAATATTCAGGATACTCAAGCGGAATGAGATCATGTACAAAAAAAATAGGCTTGACAGAAAATCGGCGTACCAATCGTGCATAATCATGATGTGTTGGGGATACATGACCCGTATTAAGCAAAAATATCGGTATGCAAGGCACTACATCGATTGGCTTTAAAATACCACTCAAAAGGATCCATTGAATTTTTGTTGTCGAATTTGGGTTCATCAACCAAGCAAACAAAACACTCGACGCTGTCTTTGGCAACAACCATGTATAACCACACCATCTCACTAAAGCATGGGATCTGCTGCCATAATGACGAACATAGGCCAACGTCACTCTGTCGATGCCTGTCATCAATTTATGCTTCATGCGATAACGAAAAACACGTGTGACATCAATAATGAACTGCATGATGACGCCCTTTTTTCACAATATGCTCGTCTAACCAACTCAAAAGATGCGCTCGCATCAATACTGAAGCCGCATCTAAACTCTGTATGCATACAAACGCGACGCATGAATTTTCAGATGCTTTTTTAAGCCGTTTCTTAATTTTATCGGCTGAATGATGTGCCGGGTTGATCATGACCGTTTTCAGACGACAGTCTTCAATTGTCTGCTCGGCTTTGATATCCAAATGCGTCATGAGTGGGATACTTGAAAGATGATTTTTATCACGAAAAGGATATCGAAGATTAGAGATCCATTCATGCTGATTCATATAGGTAAAAGCGGTCGTCTTTTTTAAGGGGAATGGTGCATGGGGTAAAAGATAAAATTTGCGATTGAATCCTGCCATCGTTGCGCTTTTTTCTTGCCAAGCACGATGAACATCGATGTCTACAGGAATATTCAACCATTTTTTAAAGCGATTTTGAATTTTAGCTGCTGTTTGCGTTTTCCACTCGCCACGAAGCACAAGACGACCTTGCCTAAAAAAATCCTCCTCGGTCAGTTCACGAATCATGAAAAAATCATCATTTAAATACAGAAAATGATTCGAGAGACCTGCGATATGCCAGATTAACCATTCCGCACTTAAACTATTAAATATGGGTGTGGTCACATAAAACTGTTGCAATAATTGATTTTGATCGACGATTTTAATCTTATTGCCAAATGGCGTATTTACAAATTTACCAACGGCGTCCGGTATTTGATCATTCGTCAAGATGTAAATCGTTCTAATCCATGGCGCAAAATATTTTAAACTCAACAAGCAATAATAAATTTCATTACATTGCTGATATCGCGTGGGCTCAATCGCTTGTCGTAATGATATGCCTTGCTTAAGACAAAACGCATTTAATTTAGCTTGATAATGCGCATCATACCCATCGATCCATGAAATAACAGCATCGATAGGTTCCATCACTCATCCTAACGTTTTACTGAAGGCAATACGCTCAACCACTGAGAATGAGCCCGTTGCAGCATGGGCTTCAATCGCACGATATCGGTCTAAAATTCCAATTCGGTTTGCAATTTGAATATTCAATCCCGGGCGCGCGTTGAGCTCTAGCATCAGCGGCCCGTGCTCTTTATCAAGTACAATGTCGACACCAAGATACCCCAAACCCGTCAACTCATAACAGCGCGCCGCGACGTCCAAAATCTTATCCCAATAAGGCACTTGTAAATTTAATGTCGAATTCAACGTGTCTGGATGATAATCAATCACGTCATTATGAAAAACACCGCCCAAAGTTAAGCCCGTAGACAATTCCACACCCACACCGATCGCACCTTGATGTAAATTCGCTTTCCCACCCGATAATCGTGTTGGCAAACGCACCATCGCCATCGCAGGATATCCCAATAACGTAATCACACGAATATCCGGAACACCTTCATGACTGATTTCAGCAAATACAGGGTCCACAACGACGCGATGCTCTACAATCGCATAATCTGCATGCCCGCCGAGACTATATGCACCGGACAATAAACAAGACAAATGATAAGAAATCTCCTGTGTCGTCAGTATCTTGCCATTAATTTGACGATATTTACCAAACACTCTCCCCGTGATCACTAAAATACCGTCACCGCCAGCACCATGCGCAGGCTTAATGACAAAATCGGTATAAGGCTCAAGTAATTTATCCAAGCATTTGATTTGTCGCTCGGTTTCTATCAAGGTATATAAGGGAGGGACCGCAATACCAGCACTCAATGCTAAACGTTTTGTTTGTAATTTATCATCCACTAAAGGATATAATTTTCGCGGATTATAGCGTAGCACATAGTCGCTATTACGACGATTAATACTTAAAATACCGCGTTGCTTTAAGCGACGATACATAGCCCACATTATTCTTTACTCGCTAATGCCTTAAATCGAACCAGCTCCGCTAAACGATAACCACGATATTGACCAAACCATAAAATTACAGCGAGTAGTACCAACAATAACTCGGGAAAAGCAAACAGAAGATACTGTATCATCGGTTTATTCATCACTGAAAAAGCAACGACCGCAGCAAACAAACTACCTATACCCGACTTAATAGCATCTGAAGCACCTCGCTCATCCCACATGATACACATACGCTCAATTGTCATCGTCAAAATAATCATGGGAAATAACGCGACCGACAATCCTGAATCCAATTCTAGTTTTTGACTTAACACGCTAATAAAAATCATTAATATAATCACTACTGTCAAAATCGCCGCAAGCCTCGGCACCAGGAGCAATCGCAACTGGTCCAGATAAAAGCGAGCAAGCAGACCAAACGATACAATGAGCGTGAATAAAATAATACCCCATATCACATGCGTCTCTCGAAAAGCCAAAGCGATTAACACGGGCATAAACGTACCAAATGTCTTCAATCCCACAAAATTACGCAACAAAAGAATAATAAAAGCACCAATAGGAACCGTTAAAAGGATCTTAAATGTTTCTTGAACATTGATGGGTAACTGCAGCAAAGAAAATCTTAACAGCTGAGAATTTGTTTCCGAGCCACGCGCTTTAGCTAAATTAAGTGCATTCATCGGCGCAGGAGAGAGTGTAAGATTGAATTGCACTTTTTTACCACCAGAAACTTCGTACATGGTATCGTGACCATATTGCCACACCAAAAAATCCTTTGGTAAACCAGCAGAGCCTGTTTTAGGATTAATGTAGAGCCAGTTTTTATCATTGAACACCGCAAGAAACCAACTAAAGGATACTTTACTTTGTTTCGTTAAATACACACCTTGCACAGGCATGGCTTGAATTTTAGCAAGATTTAAAATATTCACGGCAGCGAACACAACACGTGCTGCATTCACTTCTCCATTCATCAATAACTTCGCATTACCATCATTCTTATTAAGCTCTTTAATGGTGCTTTGTGCAAACGTTTGAATATCTGCAGATGATTGACGCGCACGAGAAATGAGTGTGTCTGCTGCCATTTTTTGGCCATCCGTGAACACGGCTGAAGGTAATTTACCAGGTTTACTGAGATTGGTCTCATGATTTTCAGTATCTTTTAATATCGCTCGATAATATAAAGATTGCGGCCCAATGGCTCGTCTTAACGACCAAACAACACGACGATTACGACCACTGAGGTTCGTTGTTACGCCATAATTTTGAGATACAAAATATTCATCTAAGATAGCAACATTGGGCGGCATATATGGAATGGTAAAACTTGCTTTTATCGGCATATTACGTTCAGCATCAAACTTTAAATTTGCTTCAATCACCCAGCTATTGATATCTTCATGATCAGTTAAAGGTACATCCAATATCGCATGTCGATAAAAGAATAAACCAAAGCCCATGACAAACAACGTTATAATTAAACCATATAAATGGCGCTTACTGGTTTTCATGTTTTTTTTCCAAACGGTTTTTTAACGTAAATTTACGTGCTGGATCAACCACACCATTAAAGTTTATCAACGCCTCTCTCCCCAATAAAAGCGGATAATTAAAACGTTTTCGATTGGTTAAATTGATACGAATTTCACGTATTTGATTCCCGAGCTGTATCTTCATGCGCACCATAGGTCGCCGAATCGCTGTCTTTGAAATGGGGGCAATGCGCGACTCACCTGCACGTATCTTAATATTGACTTCACCAATGTATTCACATGTAAATTCTTTATCGCCATTTTTACTGGGCACAATAAAACGTAAGTATGGTTTCCCGTCAATACTGACTTCTCGAATCGCTCTAGCGTTAAGCGATGCCGATTTAGCTCCCGTATCCAGCTTTGCGGATATGGGTAATTGTTTATCAATCAATATGACTTTTTCAATATACCCATAGACAACTTTTTGATTGTCTGCCATAGATAACTCCGAAAAAAATACCACCAGTAAACATAGCACTCTCATCAATCGCATTGTAATCTCAAACTTACAAAAATGTTGTAATCCTAACAGGTTTGCATGATATGCGTCTATTGCTACGACAATCTCTCAGCAGTTTTAAACTTGTAGTCCATGTGATCTATTGACTATGTAAATTTAAATGTGCTGATATTAACCTCGTGACTGATCAATAAGATAAGGATACAAGTATGAACAAAGACGCACTTGCTGTAGGTGGTGAAAGCCCAACTCGTCGCAATGTAAATTTTTCTTTATTTTCAAATCCATCCACTTCTGCTACACCACAAACACAACTTGTGCCACGTAGTAATGCGCTACATGAAGCGTCCCAAGACATCAACGTAGGATTACAGATGTTAACCACCGTATCCAATGGTAACATTATAGGGAACTGCACCCTGTTAACCGCTCAAGCCATTGTTTCCATGCAAACTTTTTTCCATCATCCAGACAAAATTACACGGTTACAATTGACGGTCCATGGCGTCCAATCACTTCTGCTATGCACCATGCTAGCACTGCTTCTCACCGATGCGGCCACTCATCCTCATGCGAATGATATAACAAATTCAAACTACACTCACACACGCGAGCTACTTGCCTCTATCTTTCAAGGCATCCTTCTTGTCAATTGGGGCCCTACTCGCGTCAAAAGCTTTATCAATGTCGTGAAAAATCGAGGAGGCAACACCCAGCTACAACCGGACAACTTACTTCCAAGTCGTGCGAGTAGCCTCCAAAGCATGGAAGAAGGTGCTGCAGGCGCTGTATCCCTATCCATGAACCCATCAGCAACGGCTGAATCCAAATCATGATCCCCCTCAAACAAAAGATGGGCTTCGAAAAACGTATTGGGTATCACTTATCGATGATGCTTCACGTGTGAGTATTTCTAACCACTCCCGAGAGAGCGTCAGGTGACTCTGAAACGGCGAGGGGAGGAGGAGGGCTTGACCAAAGATTTGTTTTCCAATGGACACGTGTGTCTTTTTGAGTTTTAGGAGAGCACGTTAAAGGTGTGCGTTGAAAACGTTCACATGCTGCAGGAAATTTTTGATTGGCGGCTAAACGATAGAAATGAAAAGCTTCTAAGATATTTTTTTCAACGCCAATACCATGTTCGTAGCAATAAGCGAGTCGAAATTGAGCTTCAGCAATCTGTTTTTTTGCGGCGTGTCGGTAACAACGGGCCGCTTCGAAAAAATTATGAGGTGTACCTATGCCGTATTGATAACAATGTCCCAAGCGAGCTTGTGCCTTTGGATACTCTTGTTGAGCCGCCAATTGATAGTAATAAAAAGCTTTTTGCAGGTCTTGTGTAGATTCAGTGGTGTGTTCATAGCAATAAGCGAGTCGAAATTGAGCTTTACAATGTCCTTGTTCTGCAGCGGCTCGGTAATAGTGTATGGCCAAAAGTATGTTTTGCCACAAGCCAATGCCTTGCTC
>JAHFRX010000104.1 GCA_023266075.1 Legionellaceae bacterium
AAAGCATGCACCGCAAGATAACGTGTTTTTGATTCTCTAAACGCGACCACAAAAAAAGGGAGATACAAAAGCTTACTATACTTTCCTACGATAATTGCAATATCATGTTGCGGCGCAAAACTCCAAGCACTGGCAACAATACTCATCAAAAACAACGCAACAGCTGCAATAAACCAAGCATGTGAACATACGCTTTTGAGCTTCTGACGTAGTGGTAGTGAAAAGAGCACACAGAGTAGTGTCAAAACAATAGCAATACTTTGAAAACTCGCACTCAATGGCGCAAAAAACACACTTGCAATCACGGCATAAGACGCCCAGTAAGGAGATATTGAGCGTTGAAATATCATCACATCAGCCTCTCTTGGTTTTTATCGGGATACAGTTGCTTGACACCCCTAAAAAAAGCACACTGTGCATTTAAGCACGAAAATAATAGCCCTATTTTTCCATCCATAAAACCACACTGTAAAAAATAACACCGAAAAAACATCCAGCTACTACTGAGTAATGTTCGTGTTAGACTCGGTTTTTTCGCTGCATCTCGTCTCATTTTAGCCGAGTAAGAAGAATAGCGATTCATTTTTTCAATCGCATGACTCACATCACGAAAAGAATGATGCAAAATCGATGTATTTAATTGAGCAATCACCGCACCATCGGGCAGAACAATTTTTTCATGTACGATATCATGACTAAAATGAGCACCCTTCCTTTTAAATAAACGCGCATGTCTTGAAGGACTGGAGGAGTGATGGAGCGGTTTACCTTCAAAATGCATTTGTATGGGTATACGACAAGCGTCTACTTTATTGTCCTGTATCATTCGCTGAATATCTTTTTTTAAAGCATCACTGACAGACTCATCAGCGTCTAAATTCAATACCCACTCTTGTGTGGTGTAATTTAATGCACGCTGTTTTTGTACACCATAGCCTTGCCAATCCGTCAAATACACATGAGACGTGTAAGCTTTTGCAATCTCAACCGTTTCATCGGTACTTCCAGAATCAAGTACGATGATTTCGTTCGCCCAACGCACCGATTCAAGACAGCGCCGAATATTTAAAGCCTCATTCTTAGCAATGATAATGACACTGAGCATACAGAATCTCTTAAAAAAACCAAGTGTATTGTAATGTGTGAGTAATTTATTGTCGAGACGCGAATTTTAAGATAATGTCAGAGCAAATCAATATGCACAAGGCGATTCATGTTCAAAACACTTCAACGTGATATTGAAGCACAACATGACACGATGATACAGCGGCTTTATCAATGGTGCAGCATTAACTCAGGCTCAACGCATCTTGCTGGGTTAAAGAAAATGCGAGATGCGCTTCATGAAGCATTTCTGCCACTTGCTGATATCATCGAAACACACTCATCCCCTCCTCTACACACCATCGGTCTTGATGGTTTAAATCATGTACAATCTTCTGGAGATATTTTATTCATTCGTAAACGGCCTCACCTTAAAAGACGAATTTTACTCTGCGCTCATATGGATACGGTGTTTGCGCAACATCATCCATTTCAACATTTAAAAAAAATTGACACCAATATGGTAAACGGGCCTGGCGTAACAGATATGAAGGGTGGAATCGTTGTTTTATTGCACGCATTATGTGCTTTTGAGCAATTAAAAGAGGCATCAACACTCGGCTGGGATATTTTAATTAATGCAGATGAAGAGTTAGGCTCACCCAGTTCTCGGATATTTTTAGACAAGATTGCCCAGCAATATCAAGTTGCTCTTGTTTATGAGCCCGCCATGACAGCCGATGGAACATTTGCTAAAAATCGCCGTGGCAGTGGCAAATTAACGTTGATATCAACGGGAAGGGCTGCTCATGCAGGGCGTGATTTTCATTCGGGTCGCAATGCCATTGTGCAACTTTCAAAGATACTTGTGGATATTCATGCCTTAAACAAAAAACGTAAAGATGTCACCATCAATATTGGACAAATTGCCGGTGGTGAGGCATTAAATATCGTCCCGGATCGCGCTGTAGCTAAATTAGATATTCGTATTTCACGTGATCCTGATGAAGCTTGGGTACGAAATCAAATTGCGCATGTGATACACCGTCATCAAGAAAAAGACTATCATCTTGAGTTATCAGGGGAGTTTAATAGACCCGTCAAACGTATTAATACCGCTACTAAACGCTTATTTAAACGCATACAACACATTGGGGAAATGCTGAATCTCGATTTACAATGGAAAGACAGCGGAGGCTGTTGCGATGGCAATAATTTATCGGCGCATGGTTTAGCCGTGATTGACACCTTGGGTGTCAGAGGCGGCAACATTCATAGTGAAAATGAATTTATTTTACTAGACAGTTTAGTGGAGCGCACGTTACTCAATACGCTATTGTTTTCAGAGCTTGCTCAAGGTCATCTTGAGCATATATCAACCTATCGAGGCTAGACACTATGAATATGCTGTTTCGTGCGGTCAAAGAGACTGATTTGAAAGCTATCTATTCACTCGCTTTAGGGAGTGGTATCGGCATTACAACACTCCCCAAAAATAAAAGTACGCTAGAACTTCGTCTTACAAAAGCGCTTCAGTCCTTTTCAAAAACGGTGAAGCAGCCCCATAATGAATATTATTTATTTGTGCTAGAAGACCTCGATAAAAATCAAATTGTTGGAACCGCGGCAATCGAATCGCTCACCGGTCAAGAAACCCCTTTTTATTCATATCGTCATATCAAAGAAACTAAATCTCATGAAGCGCTAGGCATTTCTGTGGTACACGAGTATCTAAGCTTAACTTACGACAATCAATATAAAACTGAAGTTTGTACACTCTATCTAGCACCCGATTATCGACATAGTGGAAACGGGCTTTTGCTTTCTTTAGCGCGATTTTTGTTTATGCACCATTTTCCAGAGCGCTTTGCAGATACCATCATTGCAGAGCTTCGTGGCGTTACTCAATCAGGGCAGTCACCCTTTTGGGATGCCGTTGGCCAACATTTTTTTAATATGCCATTTAGCGATGCTGATGAACGTACAATCACAACCGATAAGCATTTTATTGCAGATTTAATACCCATTCACCCGATTTACATTAATCTTCTACCGTCTTGTGCTCAAGAAGTCATTGGCGTGGCCGATCCCCTATCTTTACCAGCGATGAATATTTTAATGCAGCAAGGGTTTATACCCAATGACACCGTAGATATTTTTGATGCAGGCCCAACACTTGAAGCAACACGAAATAACATTCGCACAATTCAAAATGCACAACAATTCACAATCAACATCACTCAAAATCATATTCATCCTACGCAACGTGTTTTGCTCAGCAACTCATCACTCGCATTTAAAGCAACATTAAGTACAGCCTCTCTTGATTTAATCAATCAAGTTTGCTCTATCGCTGATGCTACCGCACACACTTTAAATCTTAAAAACGGAGATTTAGCAACCATATCGAAAATATAATTAACATTTTGATTTATTTTAAGTATAATAAACCTATTCTGCAGCATTTAAACATGAGATAAATATCATCATTTTGGAGAAGTCATGAGACACGCACTACTTGGCGCACTACTTGTTGTTTCTAGCGCCTTAGCTCAAAATTCAGCTATCGCCGCTACATACCAGTTTCAGTCTGGTCCACCCGTCGAATACTCACTGCCACCCCACACACCACAAGAATTTTCTAACGTATTTATGTGGAAAGTAAAGGCATCATGTAAAATTATAACTAAAGAAACACAAGTACCTATCGCATTTAAAGTGTTACGAAAAAAAGGAGCCGTCGACGGCATCAACATGTCTGTCGGTGATTCAATTACATTAGTGTTTTACCCCGATCAAAAAGTAGAAATAACAGCCGAATCGGGTGGTGTTGTGCAATTAGAGAATCTCGGAGAAAAAACAATCAGCGCAAGCTGCACAACGGTATAATTTTGAACTATACTCAGCACTCTTGTTGTTTCAAGCAAGAGCGAGTATCATTCGCACAAATCGGGGCGTAGCGCAGCCTGGTAGCGTACTAGCATGGGGTGCTAGTGGTCGAAGGTTCAAATCCTTCCGTCCCGACCAATAGAATCAATGAGTTATGAGACACCCCAGCGAACAACCACATCAAGTCGATCCAAAAAACGATCCAAAAAACGATCCAAATTTTCTTTTGTACAGTCACTTTGAGTAAGGTCGCGATATAACAAGCAAAGAATATTAACATGCAATTTTTTTAACACTTCTAGCAGTATTAATTAGCATTTTGTCACAATGACTCGAATCTATATTGACTATATTTTATATATTGTTGTAATATATTTTATCATTTAATTTAGAGTCTGTTTTTTAATGAAAATTAATTCGTATATATTATGTGCTATATTGTCTATTTTCGTTCTTCCATCTTTTGCAAGTCCGCCACAAACTCAAGATTCGATCCAAGATAAGCATTTCAAATCGATTGCATGTGATGACTCTGGCACGCACTGTTTAGGTTTAAGCCATAACCTCGAAAAAAAATATTCATTGATGCTCTATAGAACCGATAATGCAGGAGAAAATTGGTACAGGCTTAACAATACTGAATTTTATCGTCGTATTGGTTCAGACGAAAAACTTGATGGTTCCGCAAGAATGAAAATCGCTTGTGATCAATATCTCCAAAATTGCTTAATGGGTGTCACTATCTTACATGGTCAAGCATTTGTTTTTTACGGAACAAGTGACGGAGGACAGGTTTGGAAAGGTACAATCATTTGGCACGAGCCTACGCAAACATTGCAATCATCATATATTGTTCAATTAACTTGTAATCCTTCTACCGGTTCGCAATGTCACTTGCTTACGGATACAAATGACATTTATATTCTAGAAAACGAGAAAAGTGATTCAGGAACAACTGGGCCAGATGCTTTAAATCTGATAATGCACCCAATGGGTGGTCATTAAGTTGGATTTCAGCATTCGTAACATCGATGAGCTACAACATCTCATCCTTAAAATTTCGAGTCAATTGAATAGCTATTTTAACTATTTTCTTAAAAGTTTTCTTTTCATCTGTTGTAGCTCCGTGTGTTAAAGCATTTAAATTTCCTTTTGGCGCGCCTGATCCTCGCGCACCACCGTGAATACGACAACGTGATTTATTTTTCAATGCAGGGCAGCGACAAGGATGTCCATTATTGTTTTTAGTTCTTGGGAGGTTAGAAAAAATAACCTATTCTTTTATCCCTGAATATTTTGTGGCTTAATGACATAATTCCACTCACCATGAAAAGTGTTTTTCTCGATATTGATTGCATCAAAATCTTCATCTGAAACTTTTTTTCCAGTTTGATATTGATTATGGTCGACACTCACCTTAATTTTTAATCCAGTCTGGGTAGTTGTATTTCCAATCAGTTCCACAACTGTTTGCAAATTGACTAACGGTTTACCTCTCCAATTTGTAGAAATATAAGAAAATAAACGATGTTCAATCTTATTCCATTTGCTCGTGCCGGGTGGAAAATGACAAACATGAAATTCTAATTGTAATTCATTTGCAAGTTTTTGTAATTCGTATTTCCACAACCTTGATCTATAGTTATTGCTGCCCCCGCAATCTGCAGTAATCATTATTTTCTTAATCTTATGTTTATACAGATCTTTACCCATTTGCTCGTACCAGTTTTTAACACTGTTGGCGGCAAATTCTGCGGTATCACTACTAATGCCAATACAAACCCAGCCTTGATTATTGATAATATCATACACACCATGAGGAGCCACTTTACCTAAATGCTTATCTGGAAAATCATGTG
>JAHFRX010000105.1 GCA_023266075.1 Legionellaceae bacterium
ATGGTTTGGGTATCATAGAAACTACTGAGAAATTATCTCGGTAGCCAGTAACATCACATCTTTCAATACCTGACATGTTTTTTCGATTTCTT
Organism: Legionellaceae bacterium; assembly: GCA_023266075.1. GTDB lineage: Bacteria > Pseudomonadota > Gammaproteobacteria > Legionellales > Legionellaceae > JAGVJT01. The sequence continues at coordinate 93 of JAHFRX010000105.1, forward strand.
CCGATGACAGTGTTGGATGTATTAAGAACATGAGGCTTGTCTCACCCAATGCTTGGGCAACCGGCAATCTATGGTGTGGCCGAGAAACCGTATTCTCAAATGCTTTCTCCAAATAAATTTCAGCGCAGGAGCCAGCATAGCAGGGTACACCTCGCTCTCGAATGCTTTGCATAATACGATTACGATCCCAACCATCTCCTAGCATCTCGGGCTTAATAAAAACATAACATTTATAAGCGGCATGCTCGATTAACGCTGGCAAGTCCGGTACACGTAAGCCTTTTAAGAGACGTGCCATAGACCAAATACGCGTTGCATGTTGAAGACGTTTGGCATGCCAAGAAGGCATTCGTGTTAATTGTATACGCCCAATCGCTGCTTGTATTTCAATCATACGCCAATTCGTACCTATCTGCTCATGTACCCATTGAAATCCAGGCCCTGCATGGCGAGCCGCCTCCATTGCAATTTTTGATTTACCATGATCTTTATAAGACCACATCAATTCATATAAAACCTTATCTTTGGTGGTCACCATTCCACCTTCCCCACCGGTTGTCATGATTTTATCTTGACAAAAAGACCATGCGCCAATGTCTCCAATTGAACCCACAGAACGCCCTTTGTAAGCCGCACCATGCGCTTGAGCACAGTCTTCGATCACACATAGCCCATGCGCTTTCGCTAAATCCATTATCGGGTCCATATCACACGGCCAGCCCGCTAAGTGTACGCAAATAATGGCGCGTGTTTTAGCAGTCACCAGAGGCTTTATGGTTTCTGCTGTAATATTCTGACTATTTTCATCAACATCAGCAAAGATGGGTATTGCACCAGCAGTCACAATACATGATGCTGAAGCGATAAAAGAACGTGAGGTGACAATCACTTCATCACCAACACCAATTTTACATGCTTTTAGCGCAATATCTAAAGCCACTGTACCATTCGTTAAGGCAACTGCGTGAGGCACACCAATAAATGCCGCAAATTCCTCTTCAAAAATACGACATTCTTTCCCTGTCCAGTAATTGACGCGATTAGACAGGAGTACACGTTGAATGGCTTGTGCTTCTTCCTCTGTAAAATCGGGCCATGATGAAAAATGAGTGTCTAGCAAGATACATCTCCTTGTTCCCTTAGGACTCTACTGTGCCAATAAATCGCTCTGCAGTCACTTGTCCTTTTGACTGAATACCTTCACGCTTAAAAACCTTATATGCGGTTAAGAATAAAATTTTTAAATCCAAACCGAATGACTGATGCTCAACATACCACACATCTAATTTAAATTTTTCTTCCCAAGATAACGTATTTCTACCATTGACTTGCGCCCAACCTGTGATTCCTGGTCGCACAAGATGTCTTTTGTTTTGTTCGGTTGTATATAATGGCAAGTATTCCATCAATAACGGCCGTGGCCCGACCAAACTCATTTCGCCCACTAAAACATTCCAAAGCTCAGGCAGCTCATCCATGCTCGTTGCACGTAAAAATCGGCCAAATCGAGTTAACCTTAGAACATCTGACAGTGGCCTACCCACCTCATCCACAGCATCCATCATACTTCTAAATTTAATTAACTTAAAAGGCTTACCTCCAAGACCTGGGCGATGTTGCATAAATAGAACAGGCGAGCCCAAACAACAGCGAATCATGCACCACAATAACAAAAATAACGGTAACAAGAAAAACAATAATATCCCCGAGACTACCACGTCCAATGCACGCTTCATACGCTCAACTCTGCTCTACTTAAAGTGATACTGACTCAATAACATCCACCCATTGATGACTCAAATTTTGGCGATTAAATTCTCGTTCGGCAAGTTGTTTTGCTCGCTGACCCATCGCTAATAATTGATCTCTGTCTCTTGCTGCCTCTTCTAATGCTGTTGCAAAAGCCTCAGCATCATCCGGCGGCACCATAAAACCACACTCGTTTTTTTGAATTTTTTCTCCCAACCAACCCGGATAATTAATCAAGACGGGTAGCCCTGCAGCGATATAATCAAAGAACTTATTCGGTGATGTACCATTATAAAATGCTGGCACATTCGCTAATATTTGCATCCCTAAGTCTGCACATGCCATGAATCTCGCAAGTTGCTCTTTTGGCATTGGCTCAAGAAAATAAAGTATGTCACCTAATGCCTCTTGTTGCACGCGTTGCTGTAAAGCAGACTTTAACTTACCCTGTCCAACACAGACCAATTTGATATGTGTTCTCTGTCGTTTTTTCAAAACAATCGCTGCATCAACCACAGCATCTAAGCCATTTGCTATACCGTGTGTACCCGTATAAATCGCTAAAAGATCGGATGCTTTTATATCCAGTGGTCGAGCAGCGGGTAATACGGCATCAAATACATGAAAATCACACCCATTCGAAATCAAGTGTACTTTTTCTGGATGAATACCACGACGCACAATACCATCCACCATACCCGGAGAGAGACCAATCAATTGGTTGGCTGCACGATAACTGATGCTCTCAAGAGAAGATAAGAGAAATAGAACGACAGGATTTTTAATCACACCCATTGCTTTGGGTAATTCAGGCCACAAATCTCGCACTTCAAAAACAAACGGTTTTTGTTTCAAGCAACGTGCAATAATCCCTGGAATTCCCGCTGTTAACGGTGTCGATGTTGAGAATATCACATCATATTTTATTGTAAATACGCACTGAATGCTCCGACATACAAATTTCATAAACGTCACCGAGCGTTTTATGAAATGATCATGATTTGAATAAACAAGATCGAATTCAATGACATCAATGCCGTCTATCACGCCACGCCGCACACCTTTCTCAAATGGCGCATCAAGACCCGTCACACCGCCTTTGTAACGCCCACAAATCATCGTGACTTGATGACCTCTTTCAATCAGCCGACGAGCCATCTCGTAAGATCGTTGGCCTACAGAACCTTGTGGCGTAGAAAAATGTTGGCTACAGTATAAAACTCTCATTTTTTCCATTCATATTCAGTAATCATCTGCCCTGGCTGATGGACCACAACCTCGACGACGGGGCTTTGGGTCTTTTGCATATAATACCTCGACTCCCACCCATCTACCAGCGTCATCTCGATAATCGGTACAGAAGAGAAAATACTCAATCTCCCTTTTGCACTGACCATTTGTTCTGCATTCAAAACCCAATCCGCTTGTTCTAATCGCCATCTCAAGACCGCTTTTTTCTTAAACCCATCAATATCATCAATCACTTTCAATTTCAAGGAAGACAATACGATTGTGCGTTTATGATAAACACCATGCCGATCACGATACGCTGCTGCAACGGAAATCTCATCTCCCGATGTTGAGATGGGCTCAACATGATCTGTGTTCAACCAATCCCCAAAAAGGAACCGGCTTAAGCGAGGCATTTGGTCTCGCTCATCAAATTGAATGGTATTATGGCTCTGCGTCCCTGGAAAATATGCATTCTCCTCAGGAGTACCATGATAACTATACGTCCCAGCATCACGTAATACATTCAAACCCGTTACCCAACAGTCTACATGCAATATATCCGCTTGGCTCGGTCGATAATGAAACCGTGGATAACGAAGAACCACCATCACATCCTGCTGCTGCAAAACGGCATATCCGCCTTGGTCATACAATTTAGATTGTTTGAAATGGATCATATCCTTCGGTTGCGGTATTTTAAATAATGCTATTCGACGATTAAAATCGCCTTTGCCTTCATATGCAACTTTATGATAAAAAAGTACCGCGGCTGTTTGGACTGTTAAACGAAAATCACGGTATTCTATACGACCCACTGGAAATAAATAAGCGCCATCATTTGCACCAATAACGGGAACATCTCCCGTCGTCGCATCGACCATGTTCCCTAACCACGCCACAGCCGCTTTTACTTTTCTAATATAATTTGATGAAAATGGCGCCAATTTCACATGACTTCTCCATATTTCCACCATCGATAGTGTATCCAGCAGCACGCGGTGATAATTCGTGGAGTATTGACTAAAACTACCATCTTTTTCAACGAGACGACCCACTAACTTTTCAAGCCATTTTCGCCCCAAGCGCTCCCAGCGCAGACCTTCTGTCACACCATTGATTTTAAGCCAGCTCCCTCCAATAAATAACGCAGCCGCTTCAGAAGTACCGTGGTTATTATTTTGTGACAGCGCATACTGAAGCGTTTGCTCAATCCGAATGATATGCAATTTAATCATATCACATAACGTTGACGTGGTGCGGGTTTCCTGACGCAACAACACGCTGGCCATGGCTAAATGTAAAACACGAACACCAGCTTCTTGACCACATTTCCAATTGACACCTTGAAAAGGTGGGTTTTTATCTAACCAATCCGCAAGCCATCGGTTCAATTGCTGAAAAGCGCTCTCATCTCCCGCCAGATAACGCTCAACAAAAGCCAGCACCCAAGAAAAACGTGACGCTTCCCAAATCAGCTTAATATCGCCTGTTTCAGCATTAAAATCGCTTAATTCAGTCCAACATTTCTCGCTCGTAGTTTCTTTTCCATGAACAGGGTTGAGATGCCAATTGGGTGGCGCCACGCCAACATGGTAAGGCCACCACCCAAAATATAAAGCGGTATTTTTCCAATGATCTGAAGGTATAAATGAGGTCACTTGCACGTTATCTTCTAAAAAAAAAGGACCTGCAATACCACCTACATGCCCAGGTCGTATTGATTTTAAATAGAATTTCACACGAAGCTTATGATGAAGCACTCTAAAAACATTTAAAATTCCCAAAGCGAAAACCGTTCTCACCTGCGTCCTAAGCATGCAAAAACTGCCGTAACTGCTGATCTACGTCGATGGTCACTTGAGCGACTTCAAACAACTCCTCTATTGGAATGGGCGAAGAAAGACCTTCTGCAACCGCACTTAAAAAAGCTTTCGTACACGCCACTTGCCCTTTATCTTGCTTCCACAAATGCATTTTTTTAAACCCAGGCCAGCCAAATCCATATAATTTTCGAAAATTATCTAATTGTAAAATGCGGCCAGCAGTAAACACTTCTATTCGCTCTTTAGAAAATGACGCCGCACCATTTGCAAGATAGTGAATCGTACCCATTGAACCATCTTCAAATTTCAAATGAATACTCGCTTTATCCATTGCCACAGATAAATATGCTGAAGGCCCTAAGCATTCTGCATGCACAGAAATAATTTTATGCCCGACAAGATAACGCATTAAATCGATAAAATGACAAGCTTCTCCAAGAATACGCCCACCACCGACCGAAACATCTTGCGTCCAATGCTCTTTTGGAATAGCGCCCACATTCATCGTCATGATAAAAGCCTTCGGCGCTTTCACCGCGCTTAATAATGCTTTCATTTTTTGCACATGCACAGAAAATCTACGATTAAATCCAACCATCATCTGTAATTTTTTACCTGAAACAACACTCATATGATAAGCCGCCTCTACTTCGGCCAATTCATCTAACCGAAGTACCAATGGTTTTTCAACAAAGACATGTTTCCCGGCCTGAAGTGCTTGTGTCACAAATGATGCATGCGTGTTATGGCGTGTCACAATCACCAACGTATTGATTTCTTTATTTTCAAGAAGTTCTTGCACATCTGACGACGCTTGCTTAAACCCTATTTTATGACCATGAATGACGCCATT
>JAHFRX010000106.1 GCA_023266075.1 Legionellaceae bacterium
TAGCCCGTCTGAAAGATCCATCATTGCGTGAACACTGTCTTGCTCTGCTAACCACAGGCCTTCCGCAACGCGAGCGGTGGGATTTAAAAAATGATTTTTGTATGTTTCTAGTCCAGGAATATCATGCTCAAGTGCTGTAAAACCAAGATGAGCCTCTCCAAGAGGCCCGGCGACATAGAGATGATCACCTGGTTTTGCTGTATGGCGATATTTCAGTAAGTGAGACTTTCCACGTCCTAATATCGTGAGACTTAAAAAAAGCTGATGTGATGGTGATCGCGTGGTATCACCACCCAGCAATATTACTTTTGCATCGCGGCAGGTTTTGACAAATGCTTCCAAAAAGGCATCGATAAAAACCGTGTCAGACGCACTTGCAGAAAGCCCTAAAAATACACCATATGGGGTTGCGCCCATCGCGGCGATGTCACTTAAATTAACAGCTAAAGCTTTATAAGCAAGACTTTGAGGTGTTTGATAACGACGTCGAAAGTGCACGTCTTCAACGAATAAATCTTTACTAATAACTAGCTCATCAGCATCTTGAGGCAATACCGCTGCATCATCGCCAATTGTTTGCGGGAAGGCTTCTTTAAGAAAGCGAATAATGTGGTCTTCATTCATGAGTACTTTTGAAAAAGTAACGCTCCATTTGTACCACCAAAACCAAAAGAGTTGGATAAAGCGATATCAATTTTCATTTCTCGTGCGACATGAGGCACAAAATCCAAATCGCAGTCTTCACTCGGGTTATCAAGATTAATCGTTGGTGGTGCTACTTGATCTCGTATAGCGAGCAAGCTAAAAATCGCTTCGATTGCACCTGCTGCACCTAGTAAATGCCCAGTCATCGATTTTGTTGAGCTGACGGCGAGTGCGTAGGCGTGATTGCCAAAAGCATGTTTAATGGCAGCAGCTTCACACTCATCACCGGCTGGTGTCGATGTTGCGTGCGCATTGACATAATTGACTTGGTCCGGATTAATTTGAGCGTCATGAAGCGTGTTGACCATGGCGCGTTTTGCACCATCTCCATTCGGTGCGGGTGAGGTCATATGATAAGCATCTGCACTTGTACCATAACCAATCACTTCTCCATAAATTTTAGCGCCGCGCTTTTTCGCATGTTCATACGATTCTAAGATGAGTATACCCGCGCCATCGCCTAAAACAAAACCATCGCGATCTTTATCCCAAGGACGACTTGCAGCTTCTGGATTATCATTACGAAGTGAGAGTGCACGACATGCAGCAAAACCACCTACGCCTAATGGGCAAGTGGCCATTTCTGTGCCACCGGCAACCATGATATCTGCATCACCGTGTGCAATCATGCGTGCTGACTCACCAATATTATGCGTACCTGTTGTGCAAGCAGAGACAACAGATATATTGGGACCTTTAAAACCATAACGTATGGAAATATGCCCTGCAATCATATTGATAATCGTTGCTGGAATAAAAAAAGGTGAAATTTTACGAGGACCCCCTTGTCTATAAGCATCGTGTGTTTTTTCGATTGTAGCTAAACCACCAATACCAGAGCCAACTGCAACACCAATGCGTTCTAAATTTAAACTTAAAAGATCTAGGCCAGAGTCTTGAATTGCTTCTTTTGCCGCGGCAAGACCATACTGAATAAAAAGATCCATTTTGCGTGCGTCTTTTGTAGAGATATCATACGTTTCAGGATTAAAATTTTTGATGGTTGCTGAGAAGCGGCAAGCAAAGTCAGATGCGTCAAAACTTTCAATTAATCTAACACCACTTTGTCCTTTCAGGAGGGCGTCCCAAGTCGCCGGTACCGAATGTCCAAGAGCTGTGAGCATGCCCAAACCGGTGACGACCACGCGTTGTTTTGTCATAGTTTCCCTAAGTAGAAAATGATCATTCCAAAGAACATAGTATACCATAAACAATAAAAGAAAAATCTATTGCTTCTCACGCGCAGTTCAGTAGAATAAATGTCAATTTAGTGGATGCGAGGATTCTGATGGCTGTGGGTGTAAGGACGATTGATTTTCAAGATTTGACGATGAAAGATATTGAGCATGTGGGTGGTAAAAACGCCTCTCTCGGCGAGATGATTTGTCACTTAGGGAAAGCAGGTGTTTTGGTTCCCACGGGTTTTGCGACAACATCAGATGCTTTTCGAGAATTTCTTTCATACGAAGGACTCGATAAAAAAATCGAACAGTTGCTTTTATCGTTAGATATCAATGATGTTTTGAAGCTCTCTGAGGCTGGGCGGACAATCCGAGAATGGATGATTGAAACCCCTTTCCCAGGCGCATTTGAAGATGATGTTCGTACGGCCTTTATTCACCTGACGCATGCAGTAGGTCACGAGCAGTTTACGGTTGCTGTGCGCTCTTCGGCAACGGCTGAAGATCTGCCTGATGCATCGTTTGCTGGTCAACAAGAAACTTTTTTAAATGTGAAAGGAATTGATGACGTATTGCTCGCAATCAAAGAAGTATTTGCCTCCTTATACAATGATAGAGCGATTGCGTATCGTGTCCATCATGGTTTTGCACATGCGGATGTTGCTTTATCCGCGGGTATTCAGCAAATGATTCGAAGCGATAAAGCTTCTAGTGGCGTCATGTTTACAATGGATACGGAGTCTGGCTTTAATGAGGTTGTTTTTATTACCTCATCGTATGGGCTCGGCGAGATGGTGGTGCAAGGTGCGGTAAATCCTGATGAATTTTACGTTTATAAGTCTGCACTTCGTGAACATCGTGAAGCGATCATTCGCCGAACTTTAGGTCAAAAAGCTCTGAAAATGGTGTATAATGATGATAAAACATCCAGCAGCAAGGTGAAAACTGTCAATGTAGACGTGCAGCACCAACAACAGTTTTCTCTGACGAATGATGAAATTGAAACGCTCGCACGTCATGCATTGACGATTGAAGCGCATTATGGTGCGTCGATGGATATTGAGTGGGCGAAAGACGGAGAAGACGGAAAATTATATATCTTACAAGCACGCCCTGAAACGGTCAAAAGTCGTAACAATAAACATATCCTTGAGCGTTATATGCTGAAATCCAAAAGTGCTGTTTTAGTGGAGGGGCGCAGCATTGGCCAGCGTATTGGTGCTGGTCATGTAAAGGTCATTAAGGACATCTCTGAAATGCATCGGGTGAATCCAGGTGATATTTTAGTTTCTGACATGACCGATCCTGATTGGGAGCCGGTGATGAAGCGTGCAGCGGCTATCGTCACAAATCGTGGTGGCCGTACTTGTCATGCAGCAATCATCGCACGTGAGCTTGGTATCCCGGCTGTTGTTGGGTGTGGCAATGCAACGTCGGTGATTCGTGATGGTGATGAAGTGACGGTGAGCTGTGCTGAAGGTGATACTGGATATGTGTATCAAGGTATTTTGCCTTTTGAGCATGAAAAACTAGATGTCGCTAAAATGCCAGCGCTTCCTGTTAAAGTGATGCTCAATGTCGGCAATCCAGAGCGTGCTTTTGCTTTTCAAGCGATTCCAAATCAAGGGGTTGGTCTTGCACGGTTAGAGTTTTTGATTTCAAACTCGATTGGTATTCATCCGAATGCATTATTAGAGTACGAGACGCTGAGCGACCCGATTTTAAAGGAAGCTATTCGTAAAAAAACAGCGGCGTATGCTTCTCCTGTGCAATACTATGTTGAGCGACTCAAAGAGGGGGTTGCAACAATTGCGGCCGCTTTTTATCCTCAGCCTGTGATTGTGCGTTTATCAGATTTTAAATCCAATGAATATGCAAATCTGATGGGTGGATTGCAATATGAGCCAGAAGAAGAAAATCCGATGCTTGGCTTTAGGGGTGCCTCGCGTTATGTCTCACCACAATTTGAAGCGTGTTTTGCGCTGGAGTGCCAAGCCGTTAAAGCGGTGAGAGAATCAATGGGTTTGAAAAATGTTGAGGTCATGATTCCTTTTGTAAGAACGCTTTCTGAAGCCGAACAAGTGATTAACGTACTGAAAAAATATGGTCTAGAGCGTGGTCAAGCGGGTTTACGATTGATCATGATGTGCGAGTTGCCTTCCAATGCGCTTTTGGCGGAGGAGTATTTGCAGTATTTTGATGGATTTTCGATTGGTTCTAATGATTTGACTCAGCTTACACTGGGTCTTGATAGAGATTCAGGTCTTGTAGCAGCGCAGTTTGACGAGCGTGATGCAGCGGTTAAGGCATTATTGCATTTAGCCATTAAAGCGTGCAAGGAACAAGGGAAATATGTCGGCATTTGTGGTCAAGGCCCTTCAGATCATCAAGATTTTGCATTGTGGTTGATGAATGAAGGAATAGATAGTCTCTCACTGAATCCAGACTCAGTTCTTGAAACCAGTCTCTTTTTAGCAAAACAAGTGAAATAAGGAACGTAGTGACTCACGCAAATGACCCCATTGCCCTGGTGTTATTTTGGGTAACTGTTATTTTTTCACTCGGTATGTTGGGTAGATACGTTGCACAGCGCTTTCACCAGCCTGGTGTACTCGGTGAGCTCTTGATGGGTGTTTTGTTAGGTAACCTTTGCTATCATTTCAGTGTGCCTGAAATGATCATTTTACGCGAAGGGTCTGCCATTTTTACAGTGATGAGTCATATGTTGGATGGCTCGTCTTTACCAAAAGCACTTGAAATGACTATCAAGAATCCTGCCGCGGCGTCCGTGATTGAGTCAGCGTTACGCGGCCCTTCAGGGATTGAGAGTATCAAAGTCGCGTATGCGCTTGATATCTTCTCAAGATATGGTGTTATCTTTTTACTGTTTATGGTGGGCTTAGATAGTTCTGTTGAGGAAATCAAAGAAACAGGGCGTGCTTCTCTTCGTGTAGCGACTTTAGGTGTTCTAGCGCCGCTTATACTCGGGTTTGTGTTCATGTCTTGGCTACTCCCAGAGGCTACGTTCAGTGCGCATCTTTTTGTTGGTGCGACATTGACCGCTACCAGCGTTGGAATTACTGCACGTGTTTTAAAGGAAATGCATAAAATACACACCGTTGAGGCGAAGACAATCCTCGGTGCTGCGATGATTGACGACATTTTAGGCCTAATGCTTTTAGCGGTTGTCAGTAGTTTGGTTGCGGGGGGGCGTATACAAGGGTTTTTCTTATGTAAAGTTATTGTGATGACTGTTTTATTTTTTGCTCTTGTGGTTTACTTAGGGCCAAAATTGATTCGGGTTTTAGTGAAATCACTGCATTTTATACCCGCATGGGAAGCAAAATTACTGGTCGCTTTTATTTTCACAATGCTCTTATCTTGGCTTGCGACCTTGGTTCAACTCGCCAGCATCATCGGTGCTTTTTCAGCAGGACTGGTGTTGCATGACGCTTATTTCAATAAAGCGTCACAAAAATCTTCAGAAAAGAACTTCACCATCAAAGATGTCATGGCACCTCTTGAGCTTTTACTGGCCCCCCTTTTCTTTATGCTCATTGGAATCCAAGTGAAATTGGAAACTTTTTTAAATCTTGAAGTGCTCTGGATGGCATTAGGATTAATTATTGTTGCTGTTTTGGGTAAATTATTGAGTGGGCTAGGTGCCGCGCGTGGTAGTGATAAACTCTTAGTTGGGATTGGTATGTTACCTCGCGGTGAAGTTGGACTGGTGTTTGCGTCTTTGGGACGAGCGTCCGGTATTATTACAGACGCACTGTTTTCAGCGATTA
>JAHFRX010000009.1 GCA_023266075.1 Legionellaceae bacterium
GCAATCAACGTTAAAAAAACTTCTTTGGCAAGATAACGAAAAATCAGCACAATTCTCTCTAGTAAATACGATACAGCATCAGTAAAATAACAGTTTTTGTCGTTCAAAGGAAATGAATCATGAAATACGAGCTTCTCAGTGATTTTAGTCTGACACGCAGTGAATGCATTGTTGTGGGTATTTTTGAACACAGCGATACAGGAGACCCTATCCATTTTTTGAACGCATCCACACAATCAACACTTGTTCCAACACTGAGCGAACATCTTCACAACGAGCTTGATGTTGTTTGGCAAACAGCGTTTGACAAAACAGCTTTAATGCTTATTCAATGTGGGAAACGCGCTCATTTTAATCGAGAACGATTGCATAAGATCATCGATGAAATTACAACACAATTAATCAAGCATCGTGTTTCCTCCGTCGCGTTTTACTTGCCTCAAACAAAAGATCAAACACCAGACGAGCAAATTGAGCAAATGCTCTTAAGGATAGATCACACTTATTATCAATTGTTAACGTACAAAAGTGAAAAAAAGAAAGCACATGTACTCAAATCAGTTGGCTTTTTCTTGCCAGAAGCAAAAAAAAGCAGCATTAAAACAGCAGAGGCCATTGCGAGTGCCGTTTCAAAAACACGAACATTAGCGAACCTTCCGGCAAATATTTGTACGCCCTCGTATCTTGCCGATGCTGCCACATCACTTGCTGAGAAATATGACGCACTTCAAACAACCATTTTACACGAAGATGATCTCAAAACACTCGGCATGGGAGCTTTGCTCGCTGTTGCACAGGGCAGTCATGAAAAACCTAAGTTAATTGAAATTCACTATCATGGCGCTCAAAAAAAATCCCCACCGATTATTTTAGTGGGCAAAGGGATTACCTTTGATTCTGGCGGTATTTCATTAAAGCCTGCTAGCGGTATGGAGGAAATGAAATATGATATGGCGGGGGCTGCAAGTGTTTTAGGAACATTACAAGCCTGTGCAGAACTGAAACTACCTTTAAATGTCATTGGCCTTATGGCTTGCAGTGAAAACATGCCAGGTGGTGGTGCGACAAGACCTGGTGATATTATAAAGACATTTTCAGGACAAACGGTTGAAATCATAAATACAGATGCTGAAGGACGTTTAGTTTTAGCTGATGCACTCACTTACGCAGAGCAGTTTCACCCACGTTTTGTAATCGATATCGCAACGCTGACCGGCGCTGTCATTGTAGCATTAGGTCATGAAAACGCTGGTTTTATGACCGAAGATGAACAACTCGCTGCATTGATTGAAGCGGCTTCTCAAAAATCACGTGATACGGCATGGCGATTACCTTTGCAAGCGTGCTATCAAGAAGCCATTGACAGCACACTGGCTGATATGGTCAATAGTACCTTTGACCGCTCAGCAGGAAGCGTGACTGCCGCTTGTTTTCTTTCACGCTTTACTAAAAAATACGCATGGGCTCATATTGACATCGCAGGCACCGCATGGGTCAGTGGCCGAAAAAATCAAGCCACAGGAAGACCTGTACCACTTCTTATCGAGATACTACGTCATGTCGCCCATACAGGTTGATTTTTATCTACTATCTGATAGCAGGCCTGATGCATGTCTACTTTTTGCGTGCCGCCTGCTTGAAAAAGCGTATCTACAAAATTTAACGACTTGGGTCTGGTGTCAAAATGAAATAGATGCCTCAGAACTTGACTTAAAATTGTGGTCCTTCAAAGTAGAAAGCTTTATCCCTCATGCCCGCAATAATGAGCATCTACCCCAAAAACCTTTAATTGAAATTGCAACACATTATCCCAGCACCTGCAGTGCAACGTTGCTGCTTAATTTATCTACAGACGTCGTTCTACCCTCACCCACTCTTCTACGCATCCTTGAAATTGTTCCCAATATTGACGCCGCAAAAATCATCAGTCGCACGCATTACCGCGCATATCGAGCGGCGAAATATCACCTCAATACACATGAAATCTAATTGACGAGAAACTACTGATCACATGATGCGTTTGGAAACAATAACCGCCGGTGATAGCCAAAGGACCTGCTGTCACCCAAGCATGCGCATCCTTGCCCAAAGGCTTGGTACTATTTTTTAATAATCCAATATAAAAAAAGTACGGTATACCCCAGTGGCTACACCAAAACTTGGCCAGCAATGCTTGCGTTAAGCAGCTAGAGTCCCAAGGTGTATACGCGCACGCTAAACGCACCGCTTGACGTAACATATGAGCGCGCCGGTACTGCTGAGATGTCGTTAACAACGTCGAGGCGACCGTCATTTGATGCGAATACCCGAAATATCGTGACAAAATACGATACGGTAAAAGTAAGATTGTAGCTTTGGCGATACCAGATAATCCATAATTTAGAAAGAAGAACAACTTCTGCTTTATAGGTAATTGCCAAAAGGTCTTTACTTTTTGTAAAAACGCCATCAAGGTGATACCTCCAATCATGTTAAAATCTGATCATTTTATTTAATTTAGCGCCTCTACTGGATCAACATAATCCACTCCCAAAGCTGCGGACACTGCTTCATAAGTGATATTCCCTTGATGCACATTCAAACCATGGAGAAGATGTACGTCTGAAAGCAACGCCAATTTTGGACCCTTAGTCACTAAACTCAAGACAAAAGGCAAGGTCGCATTATTGAGTGCAAAGGTTGACGTTCTTGGAACTGCTCCTGGCATATTTGCTACACAATAGTGTACGATATCAAGAACCACATAAGTAGGCTCTTGGTGTGTGGTTGGATGACTTGTTTCAAAACACCCACCTTGATCAATGGCAACATCAACCAAAACAGAACCCGGGCGCATTTTTCGCAATAATTCACGCGAGACAAGCTTAGGTGCCGCAGCACCAGGAACTAAAACTGCACCAATAACGAGATCTGCAGACATCACATGTTGCTCAATCGCTTCAACTGTTGCATACACAGTGTTCAACATCAATCCATATTGCGCATCAATTTCTTGTAAACGCGCTAAAGACTTGTCAAGCACAATCACCTCAGCGCCAAGTCCCATTGCCATGCGTGCTGCATTTACACCGACCACGCCACCACCAATGACAACCACTTTAGCTGGCAAAACACCTGGGACACCACCTAATAGTACACCGCTTCCTCCTTGTGCCATTTCAAGACAATGTGCGCCTGCCTGAATAGACATCCGTCCAGCGACCTGTGACATCGGTGTCAACAAAGGTAATCCACCACCTGGCTGAGTCACGGTTTCATACGCAATTGCTGTTACACCTGATTCTTTCAGTAATCGTGCTTGTTGTGGATCTGGTGCTAGATGCAAGTAAGTAAATAACGTTTGTCCTTCATGCAATCTTCGGCATTCGGTGGGTTGAGGCTCTTTAACTTTTACAATTAAATCTGCGCGTGCAAATACTTCCTCTGCTGAATCTGCAATTTTCGCACCAGCAGCAATATATTTTTCATCCGTAATCCCAATACCAAGACCTGCATTTTTTTCAACGAGAACTTGACTGCCTGCATGCGTAATTTCACGCACACTTGCTGGCACGAGGCCTACTCGATTTTCATGTGATTTTATTTCTTTTGGTACACCCACTAACATGATACTAACTCCTACTTTCTTAATTGTTCAATTAACGCTGGCACTAAAACAAATAGGTCACCGACTAAACCGTAATCTGCAATTTGAAAAATAGGCGCGTCAGGATCTTTATTAATTGCAACAATGACTTTTGAGTCTTTCATGCCTGCAATATGTTGTATTGCACCAGAAATACCCACAGCAACATATAGATCTGGCGCAACGACTTTACCGGTTTGTCCGACTTGATAATCATTAGAAACATAGCCTGCATCCACCGCCGCACGCGAAGCCCCAAGAGCCGCACCTAAGGTATCCGCTAATTCCTCTATTAATTTAAACTTTTCAGCGCTCTGTAGGGCCCGTCCACCTGAAACAATTCGCTTAGCATGGGTAAGCTCAGGTCTAACAGATTTGCTAAGTTGTCGACTAACAAACGTTGTTTTCTCTAAAGCAATCGTTTGAGAAACATCTATCACAGCAGCAGATGATTGCACCATTGTGCTGGGTTGAAACGCTGTTTGGCGTATACTTAATAATTTTCGCTCATCTAAAATGCGGACTGTTTCAATTGCATTCCCTGCATAAATGGGACGTTCGAATGTATCTTGCGTAACAATGCACGTGGTATCAGAGAGTGCTGTCACATCCAGTAAAGCCGCGATTCTGGGTAAAAGATCTTTACCAAATGTGGTGGCTGCCATCAAAAGATAATCGTACATTTTAGCAATCTCTTGTACTAATACACTGATGTTTTCAGCAAGTTGATGTTCATAATAGACATGATCAGCACATAATACTTTAGAAACCCCTTGAAGTACTGCGACTTCTTCAGCGACAGTATGGCATTGATAACCAACGACACAACAGGTTATTTCTGTCCCTAACATCTTTGCCGCGGTCAGCACATGCGGAAAAGATGCATGCATGTGCTGATTGTTGTGTTCAACAAAAATACAAATGCTCATGAATATATCCCCCAATCCATCACAAAACCTTAGCGTCATATTTAAGTTTACTGACAAGCTCGTCAACGGATGTCACTTTGATACCCGCTTTACGTATTTCTGGCTCTTTAATGGACAGTGATTCTTGATGCGCTCTTAAAGACAATGATAATGATTCTAGCGTGACCACAGTTAACGGTTTTTGCTTTGCTTTCATGATATTAGGAAGACTCGCATAACGTGGCGTATTCAGTCGTAAATCAACACTGATCACCGCAGGAAGCGTGAGCCTCAATGTTTCTGTGCCGTTATCAACTTCTCGTGCCACAATACAAGTATTTCCTTCAATATGAAGCATGGAAGCGAATGTTGCTTGCGGCCAATTCAGCATTGCAGCAAGCATTTGTGCGGTTTGATTATTATCATCGTCAATCGCCTGCTTACCTAATATCACTAATTCTGCTTGCTCGTGCATTACAAGATGCTTGAGTACTTTAGCAACATTTAAGCTTCCTAAGATTTGATCTGTTTGAATCAATTGAGCACGTGTAGCACCCAACGCTAAAGCATGGCGCAATGTCTCTTGACTTGTATCTGTACCAATAGAGACAGCAAGAATATCCGTTACAATATTTTTTTCATATAGACGTACAGCTTCTTCTAAAGCAATTTCATCAAAAGGATTGATAGTATGCTTCACATGCTGCGTTTCTACCTCACGACCATTAGGCAATACCCTAATTTTAACATAAGGGTCAATCACACGTTTTACTGGTACAATAACCTTCATTGTTACTCGCTTGATTCATCCAAGAGTCAGCATCTTGCCATAGAATTTAATTAGGAACAACTCGCCATGAGCCATCGGCTTGACGACAAGCTTTACCATAAATTTGTTCTGATTTTCCACCAATTTCTGCGCGAGTCGTATATTCTCGACAAGGTTGCTGTTGATGATAGTAAGTGCGTGTAGACGTTACATGATAGGTATTACCAGAATCAGGATTTCTCCATGTCACAACTCTACCCGTAGGTGCGGTTTCCAAAGCTTGCTGCATTTCTAACCTATCTTGTTTATCCATATACTTCCCAACTCGGCCACCTAAGACCGCACCGATAAAAGTACCCGCGGCCGTTGCCGCAACTTTACCGGCACCACCACCAAATTGGTTACCTAAAACACCACCAACAACACCGCCTGCGACAGTTCCAACAGCCTCATTACTGACTTCTGTACATCCTATCAACATAGATAAAGAAAGAGGTACAATCATTAAAGACGTGATTCGCATTTTTTTTCTCCTCAATACTATACGTTCACTTCACTTGGCTTTTAGCATATACTGGATATGGGATGCCCACTTACGATAAGGAGATAACATGAAGTTACGGTATATGATGTGTTATATCATTTGCACCAGTGCTGTACTCACTGCCTGTCAAACCGATTCACTGAACTTAGATTCATTCAACCCGCTTGAATGGGGACATGATACAACAGCCAAACCCACAAAACCAGCTTTAAGCATCTTACCTACTGCGGAAAGAAAATCACCCATCGATGATAAAATTCTTGCAGAAATTTTAATGATCGATAAAAATGAAATTGCTGCAGCACACGAAGGAGAGAAGAGAGCTACAGCGCCCAAAATACGTGAGTTTGCCAAGTATCTCGCAAGACACCACACAATGAGTCTTAAAAAAACACTT
Source organism: Legionellaceae bacterium (assembly GCA_023266075.1). Taxonomy (GTDB): domain Bacteria; phylum Pseudomonadota; class Gammaproteobacteria; order Legionellales; family Legionellaceae; genus JAGVJT01. The sequence continues at coordinate 6,244 of JAHFRX010000009.1, forward strand.
CATCTCAGCCATAAACTTAAAATAGGACCTGAAGATAGCTATCGTTCAATGCAAATGCAACGTGATGGTGAACGTGAAATGACACAATTAAAGACACTGGGGCAAACTGATTTTGATGGGGTCTTTATCAATGACATGATTCGCGATCATCAATCTGGGTTATCTCTCTTGAATGATGATTTAAGAAAAGTTACAAACCCCATGCTCAAAGCGCATTTAATGGCAATGTACCAGATGGTTGAAAAACATCTTCATCAAGCGCAGCAATTAAAATAAAATTAGATAAAAACACCACCGTTAAGCCTCTTTCGAAACTCAAAAGAGGCTTAACTCGCTACGGTTTGATACCCTTGATAAGCAAGATCCTCGAATCGTGTATACTGCCCTAAAAAAGCAACTCTAACACGCCCAATCGGACCATTTCGTTGTTTTGCCACAATGATTTCAGCACACCCTTTATCTAGACTGTCTTCATTATAGACCTCATCACGATAGATAAAACAAATCAGATCCGCATCTTGCTCGATAGCACCTGATTCCCGTAAATCTGACATCACCGGTCGTTTATCTTGCCGTTGTTCAAGGCTTCGATTTAACTGCGAGAGCGCAATCACTGGGACACGGAGCTCTTTGGCTAATGTTTTTAAACTTCTCGAAATTTCAGAAATTTCAGCCGTTCGATTTTCAACTTTTACACCTGTAACACGCATCAATTGTAAATAATCAACGACAATCAACCCTAACTCACCATGCTCTTTTACCAATCGTCTTGCACGGGCCCTGAGCTCGGTTGGCGTTAAAGCAGGCGCATCATCAATAAATAAAGGAGCCTCAGATAACATATGCACAGCAGAAGTCACTCGCGGCCAATCGTTATCATCCAACTTTCCTGTGCGCAATCGATGCTGATCTAGCCGCCCTAGAGAAGACATCATCCTCATGGCTAATGCATCTGCAGGCATTTCCATAGAAAAAACCAAAACGGGTTTCCCCGCTTTAATCGCAACATGCTCTGCGATATTCATCGCTAATGTGGTTTTTCCCATGGATGGTCGACCTGCAACAATAATTAAATCAGAGGGTTGTAAACCCGTAGTCAATTCATCTAAATCGCTTAACCCTGTTGCAAGCCCCGTAACCGTAGCACCGCTATGATATAAAGCATCTATTTTTTCAACAGTTCGAATTAAAACAGACTTTATTGCCTCAGGTCCAGCGTCTGTTGTTGTTTGCTCGGCTATGGCAAAAACACGCGTTTCGGCAAAATCTAATAACTCCGCAATCAATCGCTCGCCAGGTTCGTAAGCCGAATCAGCAATATCGCTCGCGACTGAAATTAATTGCCGTTGCACTGATTTTTCGCGCACAATTTCAATATATGCATTGATATTTGCAACACTGGGCGTGTTATGTGCCAGCTCAAATAAATAAGCCTCTCCTCCCGCCTCTTCGAGTGTGTTGCTTGATTTTAAAGAATCTAATACCGTGACGACATCGAAAGGTTGATAGCGCCGTGCGAGTTGAAGAATCGCGCGATACAATACACGATGCTCAGCACGATAGAAATCAGCCTCACACAGACGATGCTCAACTTTCTCCAAAGCAAGATTATCTAACATCAATCCGCCAATAATGGATTGCTCAGCTTCGATAGAATGCGGCGGACGTTTAAGTACATCTACAGCAGATTTTTTTTGCGACTTTGCCACTACCATTCAACCATCCTTTGCGTGAACCCAAACTTGTGTACGGCCAAGCAATGGTACACCAATATACCCTCTCACGTGGAGTTGGTCGTTTTTCACAATCATTTTCAAATGATAAATTTTACCCGTTTTAGGATCTATCAATTTTCCACCTTTCCAACTGCCATCACTTTGTTCTTGCAAACCCCAAATGAAGCGTAATCCTTGAATAGGTTTATCTTTAAATTTCCCAGGACAAGCAACACAACGCTCTGGATCACCCGGTTTAATATAGCGATGAACAATTGTTCCATAAAGTTTGCCATCGCTCAATGATAATTGAATATCTGCCTTTTTTTCACCCGTTTTATCGTCAACAGTTGTCCATCGACCGATAGGAGAAGTTGAGGCCTCTGCAAAAGGTAAATAGGTGATTAATCCAACCATACACCACCACAATTTTTTACGCATCACAATCTCCATTCATGACCGACTTAATTGACACACATTAACCTACTTGCATACGCAACACAAGCACGTCATTTTCACATGTAATCGAGCCTAGTGATTGATAAATGATGGGGTAATTCGTGATATCATGCCCAAACTGCTGAGATTGAAAAACTGGGATGACGCTCTCTTCTGCAAAACGGTTCAAAGCAAATGTCACCATCGCTTCATCTTCACTTAAACATTGACCAAAAACGATAGCTTCAACATCGTTCAATAATTTTGCTTGTTTTAAATGCAATAGTGAGCGATCAATCCGATAACCCTTTTCGCCGACTTCTTCGAGAAATAAAATGCATCCTGCCGTATTGATTTGCCATGATGTACCGATACTACTTTCAACCAATGTTAAATTGCCACCGTTCATTTTACCTTGAATCAATTTTGACTGCTGAGCCAGAGTATTCAGTGGTACTAAAGGCGAAAATAATTGCGGCAATACGGGATCCTCAATCAAACACGCTAGACGCATAAAATTATTTAAATCCCATTTCGCATTCAATAATTGAGCGAAACCAGCACCATGCACTGTGCGCCAACCCCATTGTTGAGAGAGAAAAAGATGTAATGCCGTCAAATCACTATAGCCGATCACCATTTTTTCATGTAGAGGCGGTTTTAAATCTTGCAAGCCATCAATCAACCGAGCACTTCCATAGCCACCACGCAAGCACCAAATAATCTGATTGGGACGCGGATCGTACAAAACCGCTTTAAGTTGAGCTAATCTCATTTCATCCGTATTTGCATGATAAGGAATTTCATCACTGGCAATATCTTCAAAAATCAATGTCGATGAAAAAGGAAGTTGTTGTAATTTTGCTATTTCTTGAGGCGAAAGACCAGATGCTGGTGCGATCACATGAATTGTTTTCGTTGACAATAACGACTGAAAGACCTGATTGGTCAATATGGGATGATAAGGTCTTTCAGACATGATGTGGTTCATACGGTATGCTCAAAAGAGAAGCGAGATAAGGAATCAGTCGAAATCCAGCGTCGAGTAAGTCATACTGTGCTAACTCATGAACCTCGACCCATCGCATGCCTTGTTGTTTCTCACAGCAGTGCAGTACCCCTGAGTATTCCATGACATGATATACGTGCAGCAACACTGTTTTGCTGGGATAATCATGCATCAATTGCGTCACAAAATGAGACGTGTGGATAATAATACCGAGTTCTTCAAAGAGCTCCCTTTTTAATGCTTCTTCTGGTTTTTCCTGATGCTCAATCTTTCCACCTGGAAATTCCCAGCATCCCCCCATGTCACTGTTTTTAGAGCGCTGCGCAATCAAAACACGTTGCTCAGCGTTAGTGATAAAAGCGAGGGATACCTGAAGCGCTTTGCTCATTCAATTCGTCCATGGCATTGCTTATATTTTTTACTGGAACCACAAGGACACGCATCATTACGCCCAATTTTTTGCTCATCTCGTCTAAAAGTAGCCGCAATTGTCGGTGGAGATTGCTCTGATTGTTCTAATGTATGTGCTTCATCATGAATTAATTGCAACTTTGAAGCACGTTCAGCACGTCTTTGAGCCTCAACAACATCAACATCGTCTGCCGTTGCAATTTCAATGGTGAACAATAATTTTATAACATCATACTTTAGTTGCTCAAGCATCGAAGAAAATAAGCTAAAAGACTCTCGTTTATATTCTTGTTTCGGATCCTTTTGTGCATATCCGCGAAGATGAATACCTTGACGCAAATAATCCATCGCAGCAAGATGCTCTCTCCAATGATTATCCATGGTTTGTAAAATGATAGATTTTTCAAATTGTGTTAAAATATCTCGTGTTAATCGTTGTTCTTTTTCTTGATATGCCGCTTTGAAAATCGACATGATCTTCTCTTTAATTTGTTCAGGCATAATACTATGATCTTCTTCAATCCAGGTTTTCACAGGAAGTATTAATTTAAAATCATCCTGTAAAACATGCATTAATCCTTCAACATCCCATTGATCTTCAATACGTTGCATTGGAACATATTGCTCAACAAGGCTACTTATCACATCATCCCGCATCTCATCAATGGTATCGAGTGGATCGTGCATTGCGATAACTGCAGCGCGTTGCGAGTAAATCACTTTACGTTGTTCATTAGCAACATTGTCATAAGCAAGTAATTGCTTGCGAATATCAAAATGATGTCCTTCTAGTTTTCGTTGTGCGTTTTCAATTGCCTTTGTCACCAAAGCATGCTCAATCGGCTCACCAGGTTTCATGCCTAAACGACGCATCAAGGCAGCAACACGCTCTGAAGCAAAAATACGCATCAATGCATCATCTAAAGACAAATAAAAACGACTACTGCCCGGATCTCCTTGGCGACCAGCACGACCACGTAATTGATTATCAATACGACGCGACTCGTGTCTTTCAGAGCCGATAATTCTCAAGCCCCCTGATTTGATCACATCATCATGACGAATTTTCCATTCTTTTCTTATTGCTTGACGCATTTCCTCTGTTGCATCTTCTGATAACTGCGAAAGTTCTGCGGCTAAACTGCCACCTAAAACAATATCGGTCCCTCGACCCGCCATATTTGTCGCAATAGTGACGGCTCCTGGACGACCCGCTTCCGCAATGATTTGTGCTTCTTTTTCATGAAATTTAGCATTCAATACTTGATGTGGAATATCTGCTTTATCCATCAGCTGGCTGAGAAGCTCAGAAGCTTCAATAGACGCTGTTCCGACCAAAACAGGCTGTTTTCGTTCAATACAAACGCGTACATCAGCAATAACGGCTTGATATTTATCTGCTTGTGTTAAATAGACTTGGTCCGCTTCATCTCTACGAACCATTGGCTTATTCGTGGGGATCACAACCACGTCCAAATTATAAATTTCTTGAAATTCATATGCCTCAGTGTCGGCAGTACCTGTCATACCTGAAAGTTTATCGTAAAGTCTAAATAAATTTTGGAACGTAATCGACGCAAGTGTTTGATTTTCGTTTTGGATGGCAACACCTTCTTTAGCCTCCATCGCTTGATGTAGCCCTTCAGACCAGCGTCGTCCTGGCATCGTGCGTCCCGTATGCTCATCGACAATGACCACTTGATTATTTTGCACAATGTAATCAACATCACGATGATAGATCACATGTGCTTTCAAACCTGCATTTATATGGTGCATTAAGATGATATTACTCGCATGATATAAACTTTCACCGGGCTGTAATAATCCTTCTTGAATTAATAATTCTTCAATATGTTGATGACCTTGTTCCGTTAAATGTGCCTGCTTTTGTTTTTCATCAATCGTGAAATCACCCTCAACCGCCTCCTCACCGACAGCTTTGGTTAATTTTGGAATAATTTTATTAATTTTCAAATAAAGTGCTGAGCCATCTTCTGCGGCACCTGAAATAATTAAAGGCGTCCTTGCTTCATCAATCAAAATAGAATCAACTTCATCGACAATTGCGAAGTGCAGTGGTCGCTGAACTTTATCTTCAAGGCTAAATACCATGTTATCTCGAAGATAATCAAATCCAAATTCATTGTTTGTGCCATAGACAATATCTGCACGATAAGCAGATTTTTTGTCTTCGTGAGGCATATCGCTATAAATAACAGCCTCTGTTAAGCCTAAAAATTCATAAATCGGCTTCATCCATACACTATCTCGTTTCGCGAGATAGTCATTTGTAGTGACGATATGTACACCACGACCACTGAGCGCATTCAAATACGCTGGGAGTGTTTCGGTAAGCGTTTTTCCCTCACCTGTGCGCATCTCAGAGATATTTCCCTCATGCAACACCATGCCACCAATCAACTGAACATCAAAATGTCGTAATCCCAAAGTCCGCTTAGACGCTTCACGAACCACCGCAAAAGCCTCAGGCAATAATGTATCCAGACCCGAACCTTGCTGAAGACGCGCTCTAAACTCTTCTGTTTTTGATGCTAATGCTTGGTCAGTCAATGCTTCTAGCGAGGACTCATAGGATGCGATCACCTGAACAACTTTTTCCATTCGTCGTAAGGTTCGTTCATTGCGACTGCCAAATATTCTTTTGATTAACGTATTAAGCATGGGGGGTATTCTTCCTCATCATCCACCTAAAAGCGATTAATTTACTCGAAATCTCAAGTAAATTCTAGGGTAAGCTCAATTAAATCTCAATCATCACGAGGATTCACTCAAACTTTCAAGCTGCTGAAGTAGTACCACCAGTGAATCCCAGTATTTCCAATTATTCCAAGTATCCAGTATCAACAACTGTTTTTTCCAATGTTTATTTTGCGCTAATCCATGGGCTAAATTGAGCAAAGGCTTCACAATCAATGCCGTTCGATAAGAAGATACAGGTAAACTTTGTAGATACAAAAGATACGCTTGAAAAACGGCTACTCTTGTTGGTTTGGCCTGGTCGGGATATAAATCATGATGAATATGTGCTATTTGATAAGGATCATCACACGCCATACGCCCTAACATGACACCATCGACTTGCTGCAAATGTTGAGAAACATCGATACGTTGAATATTACCGTTAATGATGACAGGCGTTGTTGAGAAATCTGATTTAATGCGATACACCTTGTCATAATGTAACGGGGGAATCGTCCGATTTTGTTTCGGACTCAGCCCTTTAAGCCAGGCCTTTCTGGCATGCACAATTAATTTATCACACCCTTTTTCTAATAATTGCTCTACGAACGCATACAAAAAATCATAATCTTCATGCTCGTCCACACCAATTCGTATTTTTGCTGTCACCGGGATGCTCACTCCCCCTTTCATCGCAGCAATACACGCACCAACCTTCAAAGGCTCATACATTAAACATGCACCAAACTGCCCTTTTTGTACACGGTAACTGGGGCAACCTAGATTAAGATTAATTTCACTAAATCCAAGCGTCTCTGCTAATTTTGCCACTTCCGCTAACGCCTGTGGCTCAGACCCTCCGACCTGTAATGCAAGATGAGGAAATTCACTGGGATGAAAATCAAGAGCTCGCTTAGGATGATGCTGAATGACCTGAACAGTTTGCATTTCGGTATAACACAACGCATGTGGCGCTAGAATTTTCATAAAAACACGAAAATGCGTGTAAGACCAATCGATCATTGGAGCAATGGATAATTTATACATCATGCAATATTTGTGTAAAAAGACATTGTACCTTATCTTTAATATTGTTTAAAATATTTGCTTTAAAACCGAGATCTCTGATGAACCCTCTTTTTCTACCTCATGGTGCACTCTTTGAGGTCAAAACGTATCTTTTAAATTTACAACAATCCATCTGTGAGGCTTTAGCGGATATTGATGCTAAAGAAACTTTTCATATCGAAAGTTGGCAACGCGCAGAGGGTGGCGGCGGTATTACACGTGCATTAGCAAATGGAGCGGTCTTTGAAAAAGCCGGTGTTAATTTTTCTCACGTCAGTGGCCACAATCTACCACCAGCCGCTTTACACAATCGACCTGAGCTAAAAGGAGCAAGCTTTGATGCATTAGGCGTATCACTGGTCATTCATCCTGATAATCCATATGTGCCTACATCACACGCGAATGTGCGATTTTTTACCGCAAAAACAGACTCAAATCTTGATTATTGGTGGTTTGGTGGTGGCTTTGATTTAACACCCTATTACGGATTTCATGAGGATTGTGTGCATTGGCATCAAACAGCGAAAGACGCGTGCGATCCATTTGGTCTTACGACCTATGAGCATTATAAAGCTTGGTGTGATACGTATTTTTATCTGAATCATCGACAGGAAGCGCGCGGGATTGGTGGTTTATTTTTTGATGATCTGCATGAACATAGCTTTGAACATAGCTTTGGATTAATGCGAAGCATTGGCAATCACTATCTGAAAGCGTACACCCCTATCGTTTTAAAACGCAAAGACACGCCTTTTGAAGAAAGAGAAAAACACTTTCAACGCTTAAGACGCGGTCGCTATGTAGAGTTTAATCTCATTTATGACAGAGGCACCATTTTTGGACTACAATCCAACGGAAGAACAGAATCCATACTCATGTCTCTGCCTCCCGAAGTGAATTGGCAATACAATTGGTCACCTGAGCCAGGAAGTTCTGAACACCGTTTATATACAGATTTTCTACCTGCCAAAAATTGGCTTGGGTCGTGAATCTAGATGTAAAACGACACTCATCAAGCTTCTTCATCCACCAAGGTAGCAGCATGCTCAGCAAGCATCACGCCCTGCGCTTTTAAACCTTTCGGACCTCTATCAACAACAAAACTGACTTTGTCATCTTCGTGCAATGTTTTGAAACCAGTGCCTTGTATATCTTTATAGTGTACAAAAATATCTTCGCCTTTTTCATTCACAATAAAACCAAAGCCTTTCTTTTCATTAAACCATTTCACAATGCCTACTTCGCGTTGCGACATTCATAACCTCCTGTATTGTTTTCATCCCACTTCTGATCTAGCATACCAGTTTTTGATGATCTGTTAACAATTTTTTCATCTTTTTTACATCAAAGGATAATATGCAATTAGATAAAGAAAGTTTTATCACGTTAGCATTAAAATGCCAAGCGTTACAATGGGGAGAATTCACATTAAAATCAGGTCGAATCAGTCCCTATTTTTTTAATGTTGGACGGTTTTATGAAAACGGTGCCCTACTTAAACTCGGCAAACGTTATGCTGATTTAATTTTGACGAATCACCTTGATGTACAGCATTTGTTTGGCCCGGCCTATAAAGGTATCCCCATCGCTACAGCGACAGCAATTGCTTTAGCCAAACAACAATACTCCGTCACTGTCACGTTTAATCGCAAAGAAGCAAAAGATCATGGCGAAGGTGGTATTTTGATTGGCGCACCTTTAAAAGAAGGCAACACCATCATGATTGACGATGTCATTACCGCAGGAACTGCGTTTCGTGAATCAAAAAACCTTATCGAGCAACAAGGCGGACACCTTTCTGCCGTCTTGATTGCACTGGATAGATGCGAACGCGGCCTCACCCATCACTCCACATTAGATGAAATCAGATCACAAGGCATAGGCGTTTATTCGGTCATTACATTTTTTGATTTAATAGACTACCTTAAAAACAAAGAACAGCATGCTTTGGCTGATAAGCTTAACCAATACCATGCTCAATTATGATTAGGACATTTTCATGTTGTTACGACATGGATGTCGCCAATCAATTAAATCATTAATCCGCGACAATAGCGTGCGAAATGATTGCCATTTCTTGATTTTTCGGGCAGTATTAGACTGTTTTAATATGAGATAGGTTTATGACAAAAGAAGAACACATTGAAATGTCCGGTGTCGTCGTTGATACCCTCCCGAATACGACGTTTCGCGTAGAGCTTGAAAATGGTCACATCGTGACTGCACATATTTCAGGTCGCATGCGGAAAAATTATATCCGCATTCTAACCGGAGATAAGGTCAAAGTTGAGCTTACGCCTTATGACTTAACGAAAGGCCGTATTATTTTTAGAGATAAAAATTAAAGCGCTTTAAGATCGCTAAACAATTTTGCCAACTGCCGAAGTGTTTCCTCTGAATGATTTGTCAAAGGCAGTGTTGCCATGGCAAGCGCTTGATAAAGAGACTTAGAAGAACCAAGCTGTGTTAAATGCGAGGCAATTGTTTCAACGTCTCCTCGCGCCAACGGACCCGTTAAAGCGTCAGCTGCTTCTTGTTGCTTTAGATTATTCAATGTCCCTTGCATCAGTGAAAGCACAAGTTCTTTGGCCATCTGATGGTTAACGCCTGCTTTTTTCATACCGTTTATCGCCTCGTGTAATAAGGTGACGAGGTAATTTGACGCAAAAACAGCGCCACTGTGATATAGCACTTTTTTATCACTCTCAATGATGAAAGGGATAAATCCTAGTCCTTTGAAAATCACCTCAAGTGGTTTAATAGCGCCTTCGTCTCCTTCAATCGCACAATAAGTACCCAAGCAATCATTCTGATTCACAATCGTATGCGTAAAACTTTTCAAAGGATGAACACTAGCGATGAAACAACCTCGCTCACGCATCGATGCAAGAATATTTGACGACAATACACCGCTACAATGAATAACAATGTCGCCCTGTTTCAAAAATGGATTTTTCGAAAGTCTATGCGCGACTTCTTCGATGTTATCATCGGGTGTTGTGATGATGGTCATTGCCGCATGAGGCATTTCAAGTACATCCTCATACACTTGCCCTTGTCCAATTTCACTCGTAAACTCAACTACATTCGTACGTCTTATGCTGTGAATCGCTTGAATCTGACCCAGATGACGTGCAATAAAAAGTCTTCCTAACGCTTTTCCTAATCGACCTAGGCCAATCATATTAATTTTCATGTTGTACTACGCGGGTAATTTTGAAAGAAGTTGTAACGCCTGTCGTATTAACTGCTCTACAGTCTTTTGCCCATCATCAATTTGACGAATCACCTTCACTGCTTCGTTTGACTTATAACCAAGTGCTTCTAGTGCACTGACGGCTTCATTTTGCTGATGGAATACATGTGTTTTTTCTGATGTTTCGCCGAAGGACCCATCAAAACAAAACCATTGTTTCAACGAGTCCTTCATTTCGACAATTAAACGCTCTGCAGTTTTTTTGCCAATCCCTGGTATTTTTGTCAAAAACGTTATATTTTCTTGCTGCACACAACGAGCAAAATCAACTGGGTTTACACTAGAGAGGATCGCAATAGCCATTTTAGGACCAATACCGTTGACTTTAATCAATGACTTAAACAAAGCACGTTCTTCTTTATCAATAAATCCATATAACAAAAACGCATCTTCACGTACGATCGTTTGAATATACAAAACAACATTCTCTCGATGAGACTCTAATTTAAAAAAAGTGGTCAATGATGTCTCAACATCGTACCCCACACCATGCACATCCAGAACAATTTTCCCTGGTGTTGATACATCGATTATTTTCCCATGAAGACAAGCAATCATCGAGCACTCTCAGTCAGTAAAGCCTGAAGTCCAGTATGCATATGTTGGTGACAAATCGCAATGGCCAACGCATCAGCAGCATCCGTTTGAGGTGGTTTAGACAATAGCAAAAGTCGCATCACCATATGCTTTACTTGCTCTTTTTGGGCCGCCCCATATCCTACGACAGATTGCTTTACTTGGCGTGGTGTATACTCATGAATACTGACACGATGTGAGGCGCAAGCAACCATCGCAACCCCACGAGCGTGTCCTAACTTTAATGCAGAACTTGCATTTTCGTGCATAAAAATTTTCTCTATCGCAACTTCACTCGGTTGGTAGGTTTCCATCAGTTGACAAACCCCATTAAAAATCTCAAGTAATCGAAGACCCAAGGCACCATCTGGTGTTTTGACACAACCGCTATCCAGATAAGTCATCTTTTGATTGTTAACCTCAATAATACCATACCCTGTTGTTCTTGAGCCTGGATCTATTCCTAGAATAATACGCAAACACACTCCTTATGCCGAATGCCCTGGGTGCGATTCTTTCAATAAAAATAAAATCACAAATAAACTTAATAAATAGCTGCACGGCATAACGAGTAAACTCGTTTGATAACTTGTTATCGGATAATGCCACACGCCATCTAGCTCTTGTACTCTTTCACTATGTTGTAAGAACACGCCAACCAACGGTTGAAAAAAGGCTCCACCAATCAGTACAGAAAGATTATTAAACCCTGATGCTGTGCCCACAAGATGTGAAGGATTGTTATCTTTAACAACTGCAAAACTGACCGTTTGCCCGCCAGCACCTAATCCTAGTAAGCACAAAACCGGATACATCATTGGTATAGAAACATCAGCATAAAGCAGTACCAATGTTGCTATTAAACCACAAATGCTACTCATTCCTAACGCAAGACGTCGACTTGAAAAACGATCACTGACCCAGCCAAGTAAAGGACTACCAATAGCAATGCCAACCCAAATCATACTACACATCCCAGAGGCCATTACGACAGTGATTTGATATTTTTCTTGTAAAAAAGGGACACCCCAAAGCACTGCAAATACGGCAATCGGTGTCCAAATGGCGCAAGCATAAATACCCGTATGCCACGTATAAACATGCTTACACACTTCCATTAGACGCTTCCACTCATCTCTAAAACGATGCGAAGGTACACTCTGTGTTGATTGATGAGGATAATCACGAATACATGCCCACAATAACAGTGCGAGTAATAATCCAACACCTGCTAAAATAAAACTCGCCGCTCTCCAGCCCGTCAACTCAATTAATTTCGCCAAAGGCATTTCACCAAACATTGCACCGGCAGAACTCATCGCCTGCGCAATACCGGCCAAAATCGCAAAATGTTTTGGTGGGAACCAACGTGACAATAAAACCAACACGCCAATAAATGAGAATGCTGAGCCAATGCCTATCAGAAAGCGCCCTAAAGATGCCGTAATTACACTTTCTGTTGAAGCAAAGAAAAATGAACCTACACTACACAAAATCAAAGCAGCAGTCATAAGTTTACGTGGCCCGTACCTATCAAATAAAACGCCAGCAGGCATTTGCATCGGTGCATAGGCATAAAAATAAAATGCCGAAATGATGCCAAACCCTTCCGCGGTCACATGAAAGGTTTTCATCATGGGGGCGGCCATCACGCTAGGTGCCACTTGCAAGATAAATTCATATAAATAAAATGATGCTGCCAGGAAAAATATAAAATAAGCTTTGCGCTTAATCGATGAATTCCAAGTTACTCTGTCCATTTTAAGACCACCCATGGTAAATCAATCATTAGACTCAAACAAAAAACGCTTGTCAATAGATTTTGAAATTTTCCCCTCTAATAGAGGAAGAAGTACAAACCGACATTAGTCGGTTATAAAAAATAACTGATGCTTTTATCAATTTTATTACGCGTTCTTATAGAAATATTGACGTTAATCGTGTACGTTATTTTTGTGTCATCTCCGAGGAAAATACGACCATGGTAAATAAAAATAATAATCAAAAATTTACAACAACAGACTCAGGTATCCCTGTCCCAAGCGATGAGCACTCTCTAACGATTGGTCCGAATGGTCCCATCCTTCTACATGATCACTATCTGCTTGAGCAAATGGCCAATTTTAATCGCGAAAAAATACCGGAACGTCAACCGCACGCTAAAGGTGGTGGCGCATTCGGACATTTCAAAGTAACCGAAGATGTGAGTCCGTACACAAAAGCCGTTGTGTTTCAACCAGGAGCAAAAACCGATGTGCTGATTCGTTTCTCA
>JAHFRX010000107.1 GCA_023266075.1 Legionellaceae bacterium
TGAGTTACATGCCGATATGATTGCAGCTATTGCTCGTGAGAAACAGATTAAGGCCGGATCAAGAAAGAAAAAACTGGCTTTGATTGAAAGCATAAATCCAAGATGGTTGGATCTGTTCGATACCTTATTTTAATTAGCTCTTTTCCTCCGTAGCCCCTGGGTTGCTTCACCTGCTGCGCAGGTTCGCAATGACGCCATCTTTTAATTGACCGCAGTTTTAATCACACTCTGGAAGAGGCTCAGAGTTGAAAATTATACATATATTGTTTATAATACAGTCACGTAACTAAAAAAGTGGCCATAATGAGCGGATTTATTGTTTTTACGACAGAGATCGAAGGACAAAATAAGACTTATTTTAAAGAAGTGGTTGAAATCACAAAGCATCCTGTCCTTTCTTTTGGAGTAAAAATCGATGATTTGAAAGAAGGTATTCGAAATTCAGATTTTGATCTTAAGTCTATCAAAAATGTTAAATCACGTACTCCATTGACAAAAGATGCTTATCTTAAAGAACTAGAAGCATGTTTATTTCAAGAGCTCATCGATGCATTTCCTAAAAAATATCTCAACTATTTTGAGCCACATATCAAGACTTTTAAAGAAACACGTAATTTACAACAATTTAAACGCGATGTTGAAAAGGCATTGGCGCGAATGAAAGAGGAATTCAAAGAGCCTAGTTGGGTCAAATATTATAATTATGTTGTTGCATTTTTTCGTACTATTTTTCGTTTATTCGATTACATAGAGTCTGTCGTGACGTTTGCTGCACAAACACGTTATGCATCTGATAAACCCACGCCGTTTGCGCAAACCTTATTTAAACGCGATCGTATCTTTGAATATCATCAAACCAAAGACACTGCAGTTTGTCAGTTGGTTTCTCGTTTTTCACGTGCAACAGAACGCATGAATAGCCTGTTGTCTTTAGACGAAGGGATTAAACATACTATTTCCAAGAAATCGTAAAGTCTGAGGTCACATGTGTCTCTTTGACTACACGTCATTGACAATGTCTATTTTTAATCATACCGCAGCACATCATTTTTTTGTGATGTGCTGCGGTATCACGTATAATCTTATTTTTTAATACTAAGTTTTAATAATGCGCCTGATTTACACCCTCTTATTTTATGCATTAACACCGTTTATCATGATTCGATTGTATTGGAAAAGTAGAAAATTACAACAATATCGTGAACGTCTGTCTGAGCGTTTTTCTTGGGGAGATATGCCTAAAACGCCTGTTGATGTCTGGTTACATGCGGTATCACTGGGCGAGGTTGTCGCAGCAACACCGTTGATTGATAGTTTTCTTAAAAGAGGTTGGCGTGTATGTGTCACAACGATGACGCCGACGGGGTCTCAGCACGTTGTGCGTCGTTTTGATTCACGTGTCACGCATCAGTATGTCCCTTATGATTTTCCTTATGCCTTACGTCGATTTTTTAAGAAAATCACACCGCGTGTAGGGATAATTATGGAGACTGAGTTGTGGCCTAATTTGATTGTAGAGGCTACACGTGCCAAGATCCCATTATTTTTAGCAAATGCACGTATCTCAGATAAATCCTATCCGCAATATCGGATGGTACGATGGTTGTTGAAACCGATTTTAAATAAATTTAGCTGTATTATGACGCAAAGCCCGCTGGATGAGGAGCGTTATAAAGCTCTGGGAGATGCTTCAACTGTTGTTAACATGTTGGGTAATTTGAAGTTTGATCTGACGCTTTCGACAATGAATCAAGATGTTGCTTTGTCGATGAAAAAAGCCTTCGGCGATACGAGACCCGTCGTGATACTTGCGAGTACGCATGATAATGAAGAGCAGCAAATTTTAGAAAAGTTACGGCAGCTACAAGCCACGATTCCTGGTGTTGTTGTTTTGATAGCACCTCGACACCCCGAGCGGTTTCAATCCGTATTTGAGCTGTGCGGTACATTGCAATACCGCACAGGGCGGCGGAGTCAACTTGAAACAATTCATCCAGATCTAGAGATTGTTGTACTCGATTCTCTCGGTGAGCTGATGTCATTTTATGCCATGAGTGATTATGCTGTTATGGGAGGCAGTTTTGTGCCGATTGGCGGGCATAATGTGCTTGAGCCAATTGCACTCAATGTTCCGGTTTTTTGTGGACCATTTATGCAAAATTCACAATCAATTGTTGATGAGCTTTTGAATGTACAAGGGTTGATACAAGTTAATACCGTTGACGAACTTATTTTAGCCTTGGCAAGATTGTATGCGGATAAAGAAATGCGTACATCACAAATTCAAAAAGCAGAACATCGATTAAAGTCGAATCAAGGTTCTTTAACGCGACATCTTGAGATGATTGAAAAAAGCCTATAGCGTGTTTGCTTCTGCTGGGGCCGTGTCAGTGAACCAGTGGATATCATCATACGCTAAGGCTGTTTTACCTTTCTCATCGAGCACTGTATCATCAGCACCCTGTTGGATAAGCCATTGATAAGAAGTCTGATATTGATGTTGATACTTTTCGTTACCTTCTTTTTTCATGATGACCTGCGCTCCCTGGACTAACCAATGCAGTGCTGTTCGACCTGACGGACTTTGCGTATTGATGATTGCGTTGATAGAGGTCAGTCCAGCTAAAGATTCTAAATGCTTTATATGGCCACGTTGTGCGATAGCACGTAATAGTTTAGGTAAGTCACCCTCAGGAATTTTATAGATGCTAAATAAAGTGTTCAACGTTATGGGAGATTCCTTTTTTGAAGGTGTTTCGGAATGTCGACGTTTCTTAAAAAGGCTACACGTTTTATTTTGGTACGTACTTTGTTTTTTTTCCTGTGAGAGCGTCGTTTGGATAATGGAGAAGTGTGTAATGCCAGGAATTTGATATTGTGAGATGATAGCTATGCATTCAGGAACTAAAGCATGCTCTTTGATAAAGTGAACTAATTGATCCGTGACAATGCGGTAATTTAAACCTTTGTGGGGCGCTGGATGTGCCTCGATCATTGCGATAAATTTCATGAGCGCCGATGGTTTATTCGCCACTCCCATTTGCATATCTATTATTTCTTGTCGCAGTGCCGCCACGAGTGGTCTATCAGATGCACTATTGTGAGATGATAAATTTTCAGAAACTTCTAATAGTAAATTGTGTATGCATGACGCGAAAAAACGATCAAATGACCATGTTTTATATTTATTTAATCCATCTATTCTTTGAAGTAATGTTTCTGAAATAAAGTGGTAGACATGAGGCGGGATCTCATTTGGAATATCTTCATCAGCACTGTTTTTGATAATGGCCTGTAATGTCATGGTCTACCTCTTCACAAATAAATCACTTGCGTATCGATATGGAATCGAAGCGATCATTGTTAAAAAGATTAATATTTTAACAATGTGAGCATGAAGAGTCAATGAAACCGATGAAATTAGTTGCCTTGATTCTGCTTTTCTTTAATTTCAGAAAGCGTTTTGCAGTCAATGCAGAGTGTTGCTGTGGGACGTGCTTCTAATCGGCGCAGACCAATTTCTATACCACACGCCTCGCAGTATCCAAAGTCGTCGTCATTCAGACGCTCTAATGCATCTTCGATTTTTTTGATGAGTTTCCGTTCTCTATCTCTGGCACGTAGTTTAATATTAAATTCTTCTTCTTGACTGGCTCTATCGGATGGATCTGGGAAATTTGCAGCCTCATCCTTCATATGTGACATCGTGCGATCGACTTCTTCCATGAGCGACTGGCGCCATGCAAGCAAAATCTTTTCAATATGCGCAAGTTGTTTGGGATTCATATACATTTCATCAGGTGATTCGATGTATGCAGGAATACCCATATTACCAATATCTTGTTTCACGTTTGTAAAGTCCCTGTGTAAGTTAAAACGGTTTTTATGATATTTAGCACAAATTTGTTATTTAGACAAATTCTATACTAAAGAATTTGCAATTTAGTTGTAATATGATTAAAGTACGGTAATCCGATTTTTGAAGAAATACGAATGAATTTATCTCGCCCAATTTTAAATGCTCCATGTGTTGTGGTGGTCGTCTCCACGATACGGTGCGGGCCTTTACGTTAAGAGATAAACGAAAAACCCCGCACAAGATGCGGGGTTTTTTTTTGCCTGATAGGTATGAGGAGACAATGATGAGTAAACGCAATCAAGACGGTCTTTTGAGACAGGAAAATACATTTTATCCTTGGATTGTGTGGTTATTGGGTGCAAGCTTTTTCTTTTACAAATATCTGGTCCAGGTTTCTCCGAGTGTGATGACGCAAGACTTAATGCGTACTTTTGGTGTTAATGGCGTCGGTTTAGGAAATTTATCGGCATGTTATTTTTATGCATATTTATGTATGCAAATTCCAGTGGGTGTTTTACTGGATAAATATAGCCCACGTTATTTGACTGCATTTGCAATCTTGGTGTGTGGCCTCAGTACGTTGATTTTTGCGGTCTCAAGCACGCTCACAGCCGGGTGTTTCACGCGAGGTTTGATGGGCTTTGGTGCTGCATTTGCGGCGGTATCGTGTTTTAAATCAGCCTCATTGTGGTTTCCTGCAAAACGGTTTGCGTTAATTTCCGGGATGTTTATGACTGCCGCGATGATGGGAGCTGTCGGTGGTCAAGCACCTTTATCGTTTTTGGTTCAAGGTTATGGATGGCGTGTATCATTAAAAATTGTTGCATGTCTTGGCATTGCTTTAAGTATTTTATATGTCATGATTATTCGTGATAAACAATTGAATGAGGTGGTGACACATACTTCTGAAGCAAATAGACCGAATTTCTGGCATATTTTGAGACACAGGCAAGCATGGATGTTATCGATTTATAGTGGACTTGCTTTTGCTCCTGTTTCTGTATTTGGTGGATTGTGGGGGGTGCCATTTTTACAACAAGCACACGCATTTTCAGCACAAGGTGCTGCGATGGCCGTGTCATGGATTTTTATCGGTTTTGCAGTGGGGGCGCCATTACTGGGTTGGTGGTCTGATCAAATGGGTAGACGAAAACCGATAATGATGTTGGGTACATTGCTTGCTTTGTTGAGTTTAACTATCGTAATTTATAGTGTGCATTTACCTGCTGTTAGCGTGAGTGCGTTACTCTTTTTGTTTGGATTGGGTGCCAGTGGATTTTTTATTAGTTTTGCGATGATTCGAGAAACATTCCCTCTACTTTTGACAGCGACAGTCCTTGGTTTTATGAATACGTTTGATTCTATTTGTGAAGCACTTTCAGAGCCCTTTGTCGGTGTCTTTTTAGATATGACGTGGAAAGGGGCTATCTTGAATGGTGTACATCAATTTTCAACGCATGGGTATCGATTGGCTTTGTCGTTGTTGCCGCTGTATTTAATTGTTGCTTTTGTCGTATTGCTTTTGATACAAGAGACGTATTGTAAAAGTTATGAGGATATTGATGCTAAACACTGAACAAGATATTTTGCTTGTAAAGCAGGTCATTACACCTGAAATTTTGAGTATGTTGACTGAGTATGCATTATTAAAATCCCGTACAAAACCGAATCGCTATAAAAATGCGGATGCTTTAAAAAATGTGCATCGTGAATATGGCGATCCACTTATGGAAGTTTTGTTGCAGCGCCTT
>JAHFRX010000108.1 GCA_023266075.1 Legionellaceae bacterium
GAGTACAGTACGAGTATTCCAATGGGGAAATAGAGTAAGAAAAAAATCAACGTTAAATAGCTTTTCCTGAGCATCAACATGATTAGACAAACTCCCGAGTTCGTCTAGAGAATATAAAAAGACTGATGAGGAGTGTGGTTAAGATGACGCTGGTTGCAGCACCTTGTGGCCAATTTTCTGCAACAAAAAATTGATTTTGAATTAAGTTACCGAGCAAAACAGATCTTGCGCCACCTAAGATGTTCGGAATGTAAAAAAGCGTCATTGCTGGAAGAAAAACGAGTGTTGTACCTGCGATGATACCGCGTTTTGTGTTGGGTAGAAAAACATGGAAGAAAAGCCTCATATGACTGGCACCTAAATCACGCCCGGCATCGAGTAGACGAAAATCAAAGCGTTCCATTTGCGTATAGAGCGGCAAAACCATAAAAGGAAACAGTGTATAAACAAGCCCAATGATGACGGCGGTATTACTATAAAGCAGAGACAGCGGTGTCTTGATGAGGTGCACGTGTTGCAATGCGAGATTGAGGAGGCCATTGACTTTCAGTATCGCAATGAGCGCATAAGTTCTGACCAGAGAGCTTGTCCAAAAAGGGATGATGATAAGAATTAAGAGTACAGATTGGTATTTGGATTTGATCATGAAATAACTCATGGGGTAAGCAATGAGTAAACAAAGCGTTGTAGTGATAAATCCAACGCATAAAGAACGTAAAAAGACGTTGAGAAATAAAGGCGAAAATAAAGTGCGATAATGTTCTAATGTGAAGGGTAGTGAAATTAAGTGGTGAGTGGTGCGTGAAAGAAAACTCGTTAACACAATGAGTACGATGGGTAATAAACCGAAAAAGATGAGCCAGGCATAGACGAGATAAAGTCGTTTATTCTGCATCATGTTGCTCACTGAGTGGAAGTAGAACTTCCCAACCTGTAAACCATTGCACCCAAACAGGTTCATTGATAGTGTACTCTAAGGCATCGTCATCTTCATCAAAAAACTCAGAGGCATTGATAATCTTACCGGAGGGCAATTGTACGGTCACATCGACGGTCGACCCT
This sequence comes from Legionellaceae bacterium, assembly GCA_023266075.1. Classification (GTDB taxonomy): domain Bacteria; phylum Pseudomonadota; class Gammaproteobacteria; order Legionellales; family Legionellaceae; genus JAGVJT01. The sequence continues at coordinate 1,063 of JAHFRX010000108.1, forward strand.
TTATAAATGATATCGATAATTTTACCAGGGAGCATTCCTGCCGTATCAGTGACTTCGTTGATACTCCATACACGGATGTCTTCCGGGCGTAGAATTAAATGCAGCTGTTGATGGCGTGCAATGTTACCTGGGTTACGACACTGCAATTGAACTGCTTCAATCGTGACACTCAATTTTTCGTGTTGGATAGATTCGACGGTGACCGTAAAAATATTTGCTTCGCCAATAAACATTGCAACGGCAAGGTTGTTCGGTGTTTCATATACGTCGCGTGGTGTTCCGATTTGCTCGATTTGACCATGATTAAAAACAGCAATGCGATCAGACATCGACAGCGCCTCTTCTTGATCATGTGTGACAAAAATAAAAGTCATGTTGAGTTTTTTTTGTAATTGCTTTAATTCATATTGCATGGATTTTCGTAGACGATAATCCAGTGAGCTCAGGGGTTCATCGAGCAAAAGTACTTTAGGACGATTGATAATAGCGCGTGCGATGGCAACGCGTTGTTGTTGTCCACCGCTCAGTTGTTTGATTGAGCGGTGGCCGTATTCTTTTAATTGTACAAGTTGTAACGCATCAGCAACACGTTTTTTGATGTCGTTTTCATTGATACTTTGGCAACGCAATGCAAAAGCCACATTGTCATAGACGGACAAATGTGGAAAAAGCGCATAACTTTGAAAAATAGTATGTACATCTCGTTTTTGCGGTGGTAGATGGTTAATACATTGACCATTAAATAAAATGTCGCCAGAGTTAGGGACATCAAAACCTGAGATTAACCGAAGTAGCGTCGTTTTACCGCAGCCTGAAGGGCCCAGTAATGTCAAAAATTCACCCGGGTAAATGGTTAAGCAGATGTTATCGAGGATAAGATTTGCACCATATGATTTATGAATACATTTCAGCTCGATCAGTGGTTCGGTCATATTTGATTGACAAAAGTCGCTATTATGAAACTTAACATCAGATTTGTCTAGTCTAAGGCCTATTCAATGCGCATTGGTTTAGATACAATGCAGTCTTTAATGAGTGGTGAGTGATGATGCCTATTTACGAGTATGAGTGCACGCATTGCGCTGCATTATTTGAAGCGATGCAAAAAGTGAGTGATGCGCCATTGACGCATTGCGATGTTTGTGGTCAGGAGACTGCAAAGCGGTTGATGTCAGCGGCGGGGTTCCAATTGAAAGGCACCGGGTGGTACGCGACTGATTTTAAAGACAAACCAAAACCCGCTCAAAATACACAAAGTGAGTCAACGCCTGCCGCCCCCAAGGCCGTGGAGACGACGGTATCATCAGATACCGCTAAGAAGGATTCGCAATGAAGCTAAAGCCGTTGAGACATTATTTGCTCGCAGGTTTTGTCGTATGGTTACCGATTCTGGTGACGATTGGGGTGTTGCGTTTTATCGTTGAGCTTCTTGATCGCTCTATTGCACTACTGCCGAGAGCATATAGTCCTGAAGTGTGGTTTGGTTATCCTATTCCGGGGTTTGGTGTTTTACTTTCTTTTTTCATTTTGCTGATGACGGGCATGATCGCGACGAATTTCATCGGGCAACGTCTTGTGCAGTGGAGTGAGTTATTATTGGCACGTATTCCGTTAGTGCGTTCGATTTATAATGCAACCAAGCAAATTATACAAACAATTTTATCGACAGACAGTGATGCTTTTCGAAAAGTCCTTTTAGTTGAGTATCCAAGAAAAGGGATTTGGACATTGGTATTTCAAACCAGCCATGTATCTTCGCATCTTGCCGCCTATGTGGGTAAAGAAATGGTATCTGTTTTTGTACCTACAACACCGAATCCTACCAGTGGTTTTTTGATTATGGTGCCAAAAGATGAGACGATCGAAGTCGATATGTCCGTGGATGAAGCGTTTAAACTGATTGTTTCTTTGGGTGTTGTGCAGCTGCCACATGCTCAACTCAAATGATTATAAAAAACACACCACCTGATTCAGAGCAAGAGCTGATGGCGCGCTGTCAGCGGTTGGTTGGTTTGAGTATCGCTCAATTGGCGGCAATGTGTGCGATGAAGATACCTCAAGACCCATTACAGGCCAAAGGTTTTTTAGGAGCCGTTCTTGAAAAAGCGCTGGTTACATCAGCCAAAAATGCTCCACGTCCTGATTTTGTATCGTTAGGGATTGAGCTCAAAACGCTTCCGATAGATAGCCAGCATCGTCCTTCCGAGTCTACATTTGTAACGAGTATCCCTTTGCTCAGTATTCATCGACAAGTGTGGGAGCTTTCGACCTGTTATTTAAAATTGCGACGTGTGTTATGGGTACCGATTGAGTCAGATACGCATATTCCTCTGGGACATCGACGCGTTGGCCCCGCTTTCCTTTGGTCGCCCCATCCAGAGGACCTAGAGATTTTGAGACAAGATTGGTTACTGTTAACATCGATGATCGCGTTGGGTGAGCTTGAGCATATTGACGCACGGATAGGTACTTATTTACAAATACGCCCAAAAGCCGCGCATGCAAAAATTTTATGTGACGCTTTTGGCATGCACGGTGAAAAAATCAAAACGTTACCACGTGGTTTTTATTTAAGAAGAAATTTCACAATAAAAGTCTGGTGCGAGTGTATGAAGAAGTTGACACTGCCAAATTAAGTATAGTAAGGTGGACGGGAAAATAATTATAAAAAGGTTCGGAGGGATTCTAATGATCAAAAAAATTCACCTAATATCAATTGGCTGTTCTTTGTCATTTTCTGCGTTAGCGGGTACGATGGGTACACCAGCGCCTATGGTTGATATGCACCCATGGTCGGTGGTCGGTAGCATTGGTTACACTTATTATGATAACGCAGCGGCGGGTGGTGGTACGCCGGTCGGTCGTTTAGGCATAGCAAAAGACATCTATAACTTAGGTGATGCTGGTTTAAACAACGATGTTGTTGATATGTCTAATATGAATCTTGGTTTAGAGTTTGCTGTTCAAAATGGAAACCGCATGTCGCTCAGTGCATCACAAACGGTGCTGGACTCGATGGGTGGTCTGCCGATCTGGACGACAGTGAAGCCAATGCTTGATTTGTTGGGCACGTTAAAATTTGCACCAATGATGGATACCACAGCTTTCCTATCGGTTAAAGGTGGTGTTGCATGGCGTCAATGGATGCTTGAGCGTGACACAATTAATAATCTCTCTCAGGCAGCGGGTGAAATACAAGCGGGTGTTGGGATTCCTGTGGCGGATGCCGCAACAATCAGTGTGATGTATCAAGGCATATTTGGGTCTAGTGCGGACTTTACTGTAAATACGCTGACTGGAACTGGAAATGTTGCTAATATTCCAGTGCAAAACGGAGTATTGCTGAGTTTAAGTATGACGCTATAGAGCGAACTGGATAATTGAGTTGCTTTAATTTTGCAAAAATTTAGACAAGGAAGGACGAATATGAAACCAATGTATAAAATACTCGCGATGTCGATTGCCGCTATGGCAGCAGTAAGCGCTACCGCTGCGTCAGGAAATAATCCAGCATCAGTGCAATATGTTCAACAATATGTAAACAACGCCATCGCTAATAATCCTGGTCCGCGTGGATATACCGGTGCTACAGGTGAGGTAGGTGCTACAGGTGAGGTAGGTGCTACAGGTGAGGTAGGTGATACAGGTGCTGTAGGTGCCACAGGTGCGGTAGGTGCTACAGGTGCGGTGGGTGCCACAGGTGCGGTAGGTGCCACAGGTGCGGTAGGTGCCACAGGTGCGGTAGGTGCTACAGGTGCTACAGGCGCGGTAGGTGCCACAGGCGCTACAGGCGCTGTAGGTGCTAACGGCGCTCAGGGTAGTACAGGTGCTACAGGCGCTGCGGGTACGCCAGCCGCAACATACGCTATTGGTGACTTCAGTACTAGTCAAGGTGGTTTGGTTGTTTGGGTTGATCCAAGTGGGCAACATGGTCTAGTCATGTCATTACTAAATGCTCCCACTGGCCCGACTACCTGGTCGCCTGGTACTACTTCTATTGAGGCTAATGCCAGTGGAGTTTATGCTGGTTATACGAATACCGCGTTAATGAATGCTATATTGAATGGATTTTTTGGTGCAAGTTATTTTGCATCAATCTATTCTGCTGACCCAGATGGCAGCTCATGTAGCACTACTGGCTGTTTTTCAGATTGGTACCTACCATCAGCAAATGAAGCGAAACTCATTGCAGGGTTGACGGTATCTAGTGGTGCTTGTGGTGGTGCTTCTGCTGGTTATAGTGCGCCCAATGGAAACTATTGGACCTCCAATAATGGCGGCGGCGCTACTCTAGCTCAATCATTTACTATAGGAGCTGGTAGTTGCGCGGTTACCGTAACAACCGGGAGTCCTGTGGCTGCCCCATTCCTGATTCGTCCATTCCGAAGATTTTAAACGAATACTTCTAAAAAGGCCTTCGGGCCTTTTTTTATTTGAGTATCCATGCGACTGTGATAACCTACGTTTATATCTTATCTTTATGATGTCCTGATGTTACGTTCTCTTGTTTTTTTTATCAGTACTCGTTATACACGTTCGAAGAA
>JAHFRX010000109.1:0-970 GCA_023266075.1 Legionellaceae bacterium
AAAGTTTGTACTAAAAACCAACCCATGGCAATGATACAACCCATTGAAATAATCACGCTAAAAACACTGACAAAATTGTAAGCACATAATGTAAAAAGATAAATCGATACTAAATAACTCACGAGTTTTAAAAGAGCACGTTTTGTGAGCGGCTGGTGATCGAGCGGTGTTGCAATAGCATCATAAATTTTGTAACGATAAGCAAAGTTTAGTGCCGCGATTGATTTACCAAAAAAAGTTAGCGCAAGGACTGAAAGGGGTCCAAAACGACTATTTAATAAACTAGGCGCAATAAAAATAGAAAGCAAAGCGCCCACATTGATGGCCATGTAGTAATAAGTCATTGCGGTTTTGGCACGCGTCACATCATCACCATAGATTCGCGTCACCATGCCGGATGCCGTTCCCATCAAAAGTGAGCTACAAGCGGGCACTAATGCATAAGTGGCTGTAAAAACATGATGCCCATACAGTGGGATGAGGTAGCCGCTCAGCATAATCAATAGGTAAACAACAGCTAATAAAAAACCGCCGAGTAAAATACTGCGTCTTAAACCGAGTAAATTATCGGCAACATAACCACCCAAAATCGGCATCAAGTACCCAGTTGCGCTGGAAATACCCATAAAAGAATAGGCATCCGCTTGTGTAAATCCAAGCCCTTTTTCTATGAGTGGTCTTGTGAGAAATAAAATGAGAATAGCATTGAGTGCATAGGAGGCGAATTGGCTCCAAAATGTGATCATGACAATATTAAGCGTTTGTTTTTGTTGAATATTTATCGATAGGTGAGCCATGCTATTGACGATCAATCAAATGCGGTAGCTATATCATGCGGGATCCGTTGGTATAAACGCAAGATCTGTTTTCTGTCAATCATAAGATGCAAAATCGTCCTCTTCAACCCAGCAAGTACTATCGATGGTTGAGTCTAAAAGCTCATGTTCAAGTTGCTTGAAAGGCCATAACG
>JAHFRX010000109.1:980-2827 GCA_023266075.1 Legionellaceae bacterium
TATAGATTGCAGTGCATGTAAAATATTGCTTGGCACTTTGGGATTTTCTTCAGCAAGTTGGTTGATCAGATGTCCAATGCGTTTTCTGGCTAAATTTTCCTGTGCGCCGCAGAGATTGCAAGGGATGATAGGAAACGCTTGTTCTTTTGCGAAAGTGGAGATGTCATTTTCTTGAGCATAACATAAAGGACGTATCACAATGTGTTTTTTATTGTCACTCAAAAGTTTGGGTGGCATGGATCGGATATCACCATTGTATAAAATTGACATGAGCAACGTTCGAATCAAATCATCACGATGATGTCCAAGTGCAATTTTTGTAAAACCATGTTCTTCAGCATAGCGATAGATGATGCCTCGCCTTAATCGTGAGCACAGCGAACAATATGTTTGTCCTTCAGGAATTTTTTCTTTGACAATACGATACGTATCTCGTTTTAATACTTCATACGGAATATTTCGCTCTTGAAGCCACGCGTGTAACGCACGGTCGTCCCAACCTGGTTGAGCTTGATCGAGTGTGAATGCAAAGAGATCGAATTGAAAATTAAAGCGTTTTCTTAAAGTGACGAGAAGTGTTAACAGCGTAAAAGAATCTTTACCGCCCGACAAACAAACCATGACACGATCGCCTTTTTGAATCATATTAAAGTTAGCGATGGCTTTTCCGGTGTAATGCAACAGTTTTTTTTCAATCGTAGTGGGAGTATGTGACATGATAACAGCCTATGAAACCTTTTTTTGAGATGGGGTAAGTTGATTAAGTTGTATTGTAGCTAACCAAGCATTGAGTTCTGCTAAGTCATCCACATTTAATGTACCAGCGTAATATTTTAATTGAAGTATTGTTCTCATATAGTCGTATTGATCATTGGAAAGTTGCAATTGTGCTTCAAATAAATGTTGTTGAGCGTTAACAACATCAACCATTGTGCGTGTTCCCACGAGAAATTGTGTCTCTGTACTTTGTACCGTATTTTGCTGAGACATTAATGTTTGTCTATCGGCTTTGATTTTACTGATTTCAGATACAATAGAATTATAAGTGACACGCGTATCAACGATCAAAGAACGATGCACGGTTTCCATTTGATCGCTCGAGGTCTGAAAGTTGTATTGTGCTTGACGTGTTTGAGATTGAACCAATCCACCTTGAAATAATGGAAAATTCACAGTAATTGCGATATTTGTGAGTTGTTGTGCTGCGGGAACGAAGAAGCTGTTAACGCTCTTACTGATAGGTCCTTTGTCTTGTGCCGGAATCGTTGTGGTATTGCCTGATACTGTGTTATTTGTTTGTATTGTACCGCCTTGCAAACTAAATACAGGGTAGTTACCTGAAGACATGACCTTCATATTTTCGCGTGATGCCTGTAAATCAAAACGTGCTGCAAGTAGTTTATAATTTTGTCTTAAGCTTGTAGCGACCCAATCTTCAATATCATTAGGTTCGGGCGTAATGAGTGGCACATATTGATTGCGTAAGGGAGAAAGATGCGTGTAGACGTGGTTTGTGAGTTTACGAAGCTCTTCATTTTGCGTTACGACGTCATTTGTGGCCTTAATCACATCGGCTGTCGATTGATCATAAGCGGATTGCGCATTATAAACCGATGTAATGGGCTCTAACCCCACATTATAGCGTTGTGTTGCCTGATCTAGCTGGCGTTTGTTTGCGCGTTTTTTTGCTTCAGCGAATTTAAGACTGTCTTGTGCATAAAGTACGTTCAGATAAGCACGGCAAGTTCGTAAAATCAGCTCTTGAGCTGCATTATTAAATGTGGCATGTGCAGCTTTGACAGACGCTTTGGCTTGCAACACCTTAGACCATGCTTGGTAATTAAAAA
>JAHFRX010000109.1:2905-5580 GCA_023266075.1 Legionellaceae bacterium
CCCGCCGTTACGTTTTGTTGATTTGCGCTAGCGTGTGCTTTGCCCGTGAGTTGAGGTAAGAGTGCTGCACGTGCTTGAGGTAAGAACTCAGTATTAGACATAAACGTGCTGTAAGCCATTTTAAATTCTGTATCATTCTCTAATGCTTGATGATAAACCTCCATCAAATCCACTGCATCTGCGTTTGAAGCCAAGCAGAAAAGAAGCAATGTACGTAATAGAGATTTGATGACCACGTTAATATCCTAAATTTAAAAAATAAAATGATGCTTTGATTCAGCATTGATTAAATAAGGCAGAGCTGTTTCAAATAAGATATCATCATGCCAATGCCCTTCATGAGAAAGTCGATATAATCGACCTTGAATAGCAGGTAATGCTCCTACTAACGCAAAAAGTTTTCCGCCAGGTAAGACTTGAAGTTGCTGTGTTTTGCATAACTGAGGTAAACTTCCTGTAAAAATGATCACATCATAAGGCGCTAGATGAGCCCAGCCCATGGAGGCGTCGCCAGTGATGAGCGTGACATTATGGCAATCAAATGTTTGAAGATGAGCGCGTGCGTGCTCTGTAAAGTCTTGGTAATAATCAACACTAATGACGTTGTGGCATAGTCGACTTAATAAAGCAGTTAAATAACCCGTGCCTGTGCCTACTTCAAGTATTGTCTCATGACCTTGAAGATCCAGGTGTTGGAGAAGTGTCGCTTCTTCAAGAGGTGTCATCATTCTTTCATTGTGTTCGAGTGAAATTTGTAAATCTGAATAGGCGAAGGATTTCATATCATCTGGTACAAAATATGCTCGAGGAAGGTCTGAAAATAATGATAAGATTTTTTCATCAATGACATGACCTGTACGTAATTGTTGTTTGATCATGTTAAGATGCGAAATGGAATTATCCATGCGTTGTACACCATCGTTTAGCCATAAAAACACTAGGGTAAATTGTTGGCGCTATTTTAGCAAGAATTCGCATAAATAAGATAGTCTGTGATACTATGCTGGCGCATTAAATAGACTTCTTTCAAGGAGATATGATGAGTGATAGGTTTACACAATTTTTTGAAACGGAACTTGAATCCATCCGTAACGAAGGCCTTTATAAACCTGAACGTGTCATTGACGGACCACAGCAGGCTATCGTTGATGTTGGTCATAAAGATCTAATTAATTTATGTGCAAATAATTATTTGGGGCTTGCAAATCATCCCGCCTTAATTGAAGCCGCTGAAAGAGCATTACACGATTATGGGTATGGTATGGCCTCAGTGCGTTTTATTTGTGGAACGCAAACATCTCACAAACGACTTGAAAAGAAAATCAGTCAGTTCTTAAGTAAAGAAGATACCATTTTATATTCATCGTGCTTTGATGCTAATACAGGATTATTCGAGACGTTGTTAGGGGCTGAAGATGCTATTATTAGTGATGCGCTGAATCATGCGAGTATTATCGATGGTATAAGACTGTGTAAAGCGGAGCGTTATCGGTATGCGAATAATGATATGCAGGATTTAGAAAAGCAGTTGATTGCGGCAAAAAATGCACGATTCCGCTTGATTGCAACGGACGGCGTATTTTCAATGGATGGTATTTTGGCCAATTTACCAGCGATTTGTGATTTGGCTGAAAAATATGATGCAAAAGTGATGGTTGATGATTCACATGCCGTTGGATTTATTGGTCACTCAGGTCGTGGTACGCCTGAACATTTTGGTGTGACAGAGCGCGTTGCTATTGTGACGGGTACTTTAGGTAAAGCACTCGGTGGTGCTTCAGGGGGGTATGTGTCTGCAAATGCAACGATTGTTGCCTGGCTGCGTCAGCGCTCTCGTCCTTACTTGTTTTCAAATAGCTTGGCACCCATGATCACGCAAACATCGATTACAGCACTTGATTTAATCTCTGAAAATAGAAAACTCTTAGAAAAAGTGAAAAATAACAGTGCTTATTTTCGTAGCGGCTTGACACAGCTGGGTTTTGAATTAATACCCGGTGAGCATGCGATTATTCCTGTGATGTTGAAAGACGCCGTTCTTGCAAGTCGTATGGCCAGCGATTTATTGGATGAAGGCATTTATGTTGTTGGATTCTCTTTTCCAGTGGTACCGAAGGGGCTTGCGCGCATTAGAACACAGATGTCAGCGGCACTTGACGAGCATCATTTGGATAGTGCATTGGAGGCGTTTGAAAAAGTTGGCCGAGCCCTCAAGATTATTTAAAGAAACTCATGATTCAGGTCAAAGGAGTTAGATGATGAAATCACTTGTAAAATCAAAAGCTGAGCCTGGTATTTGGATGGAAGATGTGCCAGTACCCCAATGTGGCGCCAACGATGTACTGATTAAAATTAAGAAAACCGCTATTTGTGGCACAGATATTCACATCTATTCTTGGGATGAGTGGGCGCAACAGACCGTTCCTGTGCCGATGACGGTAGGGCATGAATATAGTGGCGAGATTGTTGAGATTGGCAAAGAGGTAGCGGGTTTTCACGTGGGCCAGCGTGTATCAGGGGAAGGACATATTACCTGTGGGTTATGCCGTAATTGTCGTGCTGGAAGACAACATCTTTGTCGAAAAACATTGGGTGTCGGTGTCAATCGTCCGGGTTGTTTTGGAGAGTTTCTAGCCGTCCCCGCGAGTAATGTGATTGTTTTACCCGATAATATT
>JAHFRX010000110.1 GCA_023266075.1 Legionellaceae bacterium
ATTGATAACGGGTTTAGCAAGCGTTTGCGCAATAGAAGGGCATCCCCAGCTTCGACCTGCACGGCCTGCGCGTTTAATAAAATCAGGTTCAACATACCAAGCGCCATGAATAACTACGCGTCGCTCATAAGCATTATCATTAAATCCTTTTTCTAAACCTTGTAAGTTTAAAGAGTAACCTTTTGAGCCAAAATACGTGCCTTTCGTGACGAAGGTACCTAGGCTGGTTGCTTTACTTGAAAAGCGGTTTGAAAAATGACTGGGCACATCGGAGCCTGAGTTTTTACCATGTGCAACATACGTGTTATACAAAAGTTTTTCTCGCTTTAAATCAAAAACCCATAGGCGTTGTTTCCAAGAGGGTAATGAATAGTCAATAACCGTCAGTACTGGTTTTTTGACGGCTCCACGTGCACGCGCTTTTTGGTAAGCGGTGAGTGCTAGCATCAGTACTTTTTTACGTAGCTGAGGGGCTTTCTTGCTTAAATGATTTATTTTAGCAGTGAGATTGGGTGTCGGCTGCGCATAAATAGCGTTACTTGAGGTTATATTTCCGGCTAAGAGTGCTATGGAAAGGAGGGTAAAAAGCGGATTCATCGATGCTCCTATTCTTGAGGTTGACTTAAAATTTCTTAGAACGGCTCATTGCGATTCTACAGAACTCTTGACAATTTCCATTGTTTTCGCCTAAATACTGGCGACGTGTCAAGAAGGTGTAAATACTCGTTTAATAAAGGTGGATATTATATCAACAATTCACTAAAATGTAAACCCAAAAAGTGCTTTTCTTAGTCAAATTAAAGCGAAATTCATCAGGAAAAAGGCAAAATATGTTAGAAGAAACAGTGAGTTATGTACCCGTTGAACGACGTAAAGCCATTAACGATGCTTATCGTATGTCAGAGCTTGTATGCATGAATACATTGCTTGAGTACGCTCAGTTAAGTGATACAGTATTAGCCGCAACGCGTGCGCGAGCGAAGCACTTGGTCATGAATGTACGCGCTTCTCGACAAAAAACAACAGGTATCGATTCGTTTCTTACAGAATATTCATTGTCTAGCGAAGAAGGGATTGCATTGATGTGTTTGGCTGAAGCCTTGCTGCGTGTTCCTGATAATGAAACGATCGATAAATTAATCAAGGATAAATTAACCAGTATTCATTGGGAAGGGCGTGCGACGCAAAGCGATTCTTTTTTTATCAATGCAACGACATGGGCATTGATGCTGACAGGGCGTATCCTGAGTCCTGAGCGCGCTGAATCCGCATTAAAAAGAAGCTTAATGGGGGTTGTGAGCCGCAGCAGTGAGGGGATTATTCGAAAAGCGGTTGATACGGCGATGCGGCTTTTAAGCAAACAATTTGTCACAGGACGCACGATTGAAGAAGCATTGGTGCGTGCTAAAAAGAAAGAAAATATTGGATATCGTTACTCCTATGATATGTTGGGAGAGGCCGCATTAACAGAAGAAGATGCGGCGCGTTACTTTAAAGCGTATACACATGCGATAAAGGCGATCGGTGCCTCACACGACCAATCGCTTGATGTTGATGTAAAACCTGGTATTTCAATTAAATTATCAGCCCTTCACCCACGATATCAGGAAGCACAACATGCGCGAGTTCTCGATGAACTTTCAGCGAAGCTTTTAAGCCTTGCTGAACTGGCCAAATTTTATAACATTGCACTGACGATTGATGCAGAAGAGTCCGAGCGGCTTGATATTTCACTGGATGTGATTGAGCGTGTGTTTAATCATAGCTCACTCGGCGATTGGAAGGGTTTCGGTATCGCGGTGCAATCTTACCAAAAACGAGCTTTTTATCTGTTAGATTGGATTGCCGCTTTGGCACGTCGTAACAATCGTAGAATAATGGTTCGTTTAATCAAAGGTGCTTATTGGGACAGTGAAATTAAAAAAGCACAAATGCAAGGATTAGACGATTACCCGGTTTTTACACGTAAATGTTTTACGGATGTATCATTTCAAGCGTGTGCTAAAAAACTTTTGACAATGCAAGATGTGATTTATCCACAATTTGCGACACACAATGCTTATTCAGTCGCCTTGATTTTGGCATTGATGGGGGAGAATAAATCTTTTGAGTTCCAATGTTTACATGGCATGGGGAATGAGCTCTATGAGCAAGTCGTACCAACGTCATACGAAGGTATTCCTTGTCGAATTTACGCTCCTGTGGGCACACATGAAGATTTACTACCGTATCTTGTCAGACGATTACTGGAAAATGGTGCAAACTCTTCCTTTGTAAACCGCATTGTCGATGAAAAAGCGCCCATCGAGTCTTTGATTGAAGACCCTATGACAAAGTCGATGGGATTATTATCAAAAATAAATGCAAATATTCCATTGCCTGCCGATATCTTTAGTGCGGCAGCGCGTCGTAATTCGCGTGGATTTGATTGGACGAACCGCAAAGATCGTGCTGCCATGCAAGAAGCATTGAAACCTTATGACAAAGCACATTGGCAAGTCAGGCCACCTTTGGGACAAGATCGTAGCATATCTCGAGAGGGCCGTGATTGCTTCTCGCCGTTTGATAAAACACGATTAATTGGTCGTATTGAAGAAGCATCAGTAGATGATGTTGAGTTAGCGTTGACGGTGGCCAATGAGGCTTTTATCACTTGGTCAAAATCTCCTGTTGAAGCACGTGCTGCGATGTTGAGACGATTTGCAGATCAACTGGAAGCGAATCAGGTTGAGCTTTTAGCAATGACTTCTTTAGAAGCTGGGAAAACATGGTCTGATGGTATTGCTGAAATTCGAGAAGCGGTAGATTTTTGTCGTTATTATGCGAACGAAGCAGAACAATTGATGCTTGAGCCACGTGTTTTTCATGGCTATACGGGAGAGCGTAATACACTGAGTCTTCATCCAAGAGGGGTGGTGGTATGTATTAGTCCTTGGAATTTTCCGTTAGCTATTTTTGTAGGGCAAGTGGTTGCAGCACTGGTGACAGGTAATGTTGTGATCGCAAAACCTGCCGAACAAACATCCATCATCGCATATTTTGCAACGCAATTATTATGGAAGGTTGGTATTCCAAAAGAGGTGATGCAACTTTTACCTGGACGTGGTGAAATTATCGGTGCTGCTTTAGTGAAAGATACACGTGTAAAAGCAGTGATTTTTACAGGTTCTACACAAACAGCGACATTGATTCATCAAACACTTGCAGGACGAGGTGGAGAAATTATTCCTTTGATTGCAGAGACGGGTGGTCAAAATGTGATGATTGTAGATTCGTCAGCATTACTTGAACAAGTTACTGTGGATGTTTTAACGTCAGCGTTTGGTAGTGCAGGTCAGCGTTGCTCAGCATTGCGTGTTCTATTTATACAAGAAGAAGTATACCCGCGTATGCTGACACTTTTAAAAGGTGCGATGGCAGAATTGAATGTCGGCGATCCGCGTTGGCTCGCCACAGATGTTGGTCCTGTCATTGATGAAGAAGCGTTAGAAAATCTTAAACGACATGTACGGCACATGAAAGATAAACACGAACTGATTTATGCGTGTGAGGCAGCACCTGCTCTTTTACATCAAGGGCATTTTTTGCCCCCGATTGCATTTTCAATAGAAGGGTTGCATGCACTCACACATGAAGTTTTTGGCCCGGTATTGCATGTCATACGCTATCGTTCAACCGAGTTGGATGACGTGATTCGACAAATTAATGCGACGGGCTATGGATTAACACTGGGCATTCATAGTCGTGTAAACAATACAGTGCAGTATATTCATGAGCGTGTGCACGCAGGAAACTGTTATGTGAATCGTAACATGATTGGTGCTGTCGTAGGGTTACAACCGTTCGGTGGTGAGGGTCTATCCGGAACTGGCCCCAAAGCAGGGGGCCCGTTCTATTTACAACGTTTGTGTCATGAACGCACGCTGACAGTAGACACCACTGCAGCGGGCGGCAATGCAAGTTTAATGGCTATTCCTGAGGTTTGAGATCCCTTATGCAAATTGATAAGTTAAACCAAAGAAAACACTTTGATCATAGTATTTGATGTGGTTATTTCCTGTCACAACTAAGGTAACGGGTGATACTGTTCCTAAGATATCGAAATTTGTATTTGCAGTGACATTTTGACGTGCTATTGCTTGTCCATAGTTGGTATAGATATAGTCTACTCTGGCGGTCCAGTGTTCGTTAATTTTTTGCTCTAATCCACCACCGGTTTGAAAAAAGCCAGCGAATCTATTTGCGGAAGGTGTCAACGTACTATTCAGCCCAAGCAGTGTCGCATTACTTAATGCGGAAAACGAGGTGCGCGCAACGGCAATACCAACTCTACCATAACCTAGGGTCGTCGGTGTTAATAGATAACCTGGTCGGATGGCCGCTGTAAATTGAGTTGGACTAATATTTGAGTGTGTTGTAATACTCGCATCTGCAAGACTAATGGGGAAACCGCCAATACTGAGAACCACGCCAGCGCCAAGTTTATTAGACATACCATAATCCGCTTCTGTTACAGCAATTTCACCACCTAAATAATACCGCTCATTCCAAGTGCGCGCATACCCACCGAATAAAGTACCGATGAGCGATGTTTTACTCATATCGGATTGAAAAGACAGCGGGGCAGCCGCTGACAGATCACCAACACCCGTTCCACCGAGTTCTGCTGTGACTGATGCAGCGATATTTTCATGTGCCCGTACATAAGTAGGCCCTAGTGCGCCTCCAACATAAAAGCCATTAAATGCTGGCTTTACAATGCCCATATCGCCTGACCAAATCAAGGTGCTTGTGCATAAGCCCAAAAAAAACAATGCATTTTTTGTATTCATAGTCGTTTCCCTCAACAGTTAAATGGTTTCTTTCTCTTCCCGTCTATCTGGCATCGTGACGTTCAATTCTAGAACGGAGCTATCACCAATACGTTCGAGATTGACGACGACTTTTTCTTTATCAATAGCAACATATTTTGCAATAACTGCGATAATTTCTTCTTGAAGTTTAGGAAGATAATCGACGGTATTTCGCTGCGAACGCTCATGCGAAATAATAATTTGTAAACGTTCCTTGGCAATTGCCGAGGTTTTGTTTCTTTTACGCAAGTAGCTGAATATGCTCATACTGTCGCATCCTCTTTAGTTTTGCCGCCAAAAATGCGACGAAATAAGCCTTTACGCTCGGGATGTAAAAAACGCATGGGTTTGTCTTCGCCCAAAAAGCGCGCCACGGCATCTTGATATGCGACTCCTGCATCACTATTTTCATCCAGCACGACAGGTGTTCCTGTATTGGAGGCTTTCAGTACGGCTTTTGATTCAGGAATGATACCAATGAGTGGTATTGCCAGAATATCTTTTACATCTTGCACAGAAAGCATGTCTCCTTTCTCAACACGATCTGGATCGTAGCGTGTCAGTAAAAGGTGTTCTTTGATGGGTTCGCGACCGTCGATAGCGCGTTTGGTTTTACTGGCCAAAATGCCTAAGATTCTATCCGAGTCACGTACAGAGGAAACTTCTGGATTGGTCACAATGATGGCATGATCTGCA
>JAHFRX010000111.1 GCA_023266075.1 Legionellaceae bacterium
TTTCACCGGCGCATTTCCAACCGTCCTTTATTTACTCGGTGCAAACCCGATTGGCGCGCCCTGGTACATCGCAGGCTATATCGGCTCAACCGAATTTACCATCGCAGCACTTGCGAAGACACCTTGCAATGAATTGGCACAGGCATGGCTACTCACGTCACTTAATGGTATCGAAAAATATGACCCACGCCTCTTGACGCCACATGGGTTATCTCAAAATGAATATATTATCGTAAATGATGTCATCCATGCACATGCAGGTTTATTACATCAATATTGGAAGCCCCGAAATATTGATCAAGAAGAAAATATCACGCGATGCGAAACACGACGTGCACAAGAAAAAGAAAATCAACACACGGTGAGTATTTTACTTCACAACAAGTCACCGTTAACATCACGTATACTCGAGCAGTCACAACAATACATGAAACAAAAAGAGCCTCAAAAGGCCATTTCTCTCTTAAAAAGCGCTACATTCATCAACCCAAGTAGTCCTGCGCTCTTTAATAATTTATGTGTTTTTTATGGTATCCAAAAAGAATATGATCTTGGCATAGACGCTTGCAAACACGCACTATCAATCGATCCAAATTTTCAACTTGCACGTAACAATCTTACATGGCTCATACACGAAAGTAATACACCGCACTGAATTATACTGCGCGCTGTCTCCTTTGCCATTGTTTTATCCGCCTACTAATAAACGTCGAATACCTCTTCTCATTTCAGCAAAACGCAATGTACCAATAACACGTAACGAATCCATAATACTATTGGCTGGAAGTTTACTAACGCCTTTTTCTCTATCAATAAAATGAATAGGGACTTCACAAATTTTTGCTTTGTTTTGGTGTAAAATCCACAAAAGATGAAGCTTATATGCATAGTGATTTGATAAAAAATGGGTCGGTAGAACATCTATTAAAATATGACGTCGTGTCGCTCGAAATCCACTGGTAAAATCTTTGTATTTAAAACTTAATATCACTCTCGCGACATAATTTCCCAACACAGAAAGAAATTTACGGTGCACACCCCAGTTTCTAGGAATACGCCCCCCTCGCACATATCGGCTGCCAATAGCAACATCGTTTTCTTGTAAAGCTTCAAACAAAAGCGGCAAATATTTCGGCTGATGTGATAAGTCGGCATCAAATTCCACAATAATATCAGCCATCAATGTATGAAAAGCGAATTGCATCGCTTGCAAATAAGCAGCGCCTAATCCTGTTTTTTGAAGCTCGGTCTGTAAAAATAATCGCTCATGATATATCACTTGGAGTGCACGGACTTTATCTTGCGTGTCATCTGTTGAGGCACTATCAAAAATTAAAATACTCACTTGATAATCGCGCAATTCGCCAACGATACTCATCACTTGATGAATCGTCTCTTGTATCACTAACCCTTCGTTATAGGTCGGAATAATGATCACTATCGTTTCTTTATCCACCTGACGTTGTCGTAGATTATTCATCACTATTGCCAAAACAATTTTAGTTGAGGAAACTCGAAACCACGCGGCGCACATCCATCAAAATACCAAAAATAACCGTACCTAAGAAAAATAAGATACACACATACCATCGATAAAAAACACCGATTTGAAGGTGCTTTCTTAGCCATACAAAACATGAAAACGGATGACGCATAAGCTAAAAAAACCCATCGATAAGCATCTATTCCAAAAAATACTAATAACAAAGGCATCACACACGCACACCAGGCCGCAATATAACACAAGCATTGATAGCTTTTATGCGATTGACGATCAACAAATAATGTTGCAATCAATGTTGCATAAATCAGCAGTAGTACTATTTCAAAGTAAAGAAAAATAAAGTCACCATGAGGAGGCGGTGCCACGTTGTTCTGTAAATCATAAAAAGTATTATCTACCGCTTGCGACGTATACTGATTATGAAACGTAGAAAAATACTCCAAGCGTGCACCATCGCCAATCGTTTGTGTGACTTTAGTAATAAACGCTTCTATTTTCGAAACAGGAACTGTTTGTAAAAATACAGTTAAACACAAAAATGTACCACCTATCACAACAGCGTCAATGATGGTTCTCTTGCTGCTCACTCTATTGAGCAGCAAAGACACAAAATAAATGGGGATCGTCGTCAATAAAGCCGCTTCATGAATAAAGAGTGAAGCCACCATCAAAATCAACCCAACCCATTGAAATCGGATGAAAACTAATGCCACCATCAGCAGTAAATAAAGGAGTTGATCACTATAACCAATGAGATGAAAAAAATACCCACCTGTCGGCGCTAAAAAAAATAAAATCAGCATCATTTTTTGCTGAATTTTCGCAGTATACGCATATTTCAGCAAAAACATTATCAACGTCACCAACACCGCTATCTGAAGCGAACTCATCAGCGAATAGCTAAATCGAAGATCGCCCAATGGATAAAGCAATGTCCCTAAAAGACCGCGGCGATAGAAACCCTCAAAAAAACTAGGGAGATAATAATTGATACTCCACATACTCGGCATTCGCCAGCCCACATAAGCAGCAAGAAGAACCGCGAGCATCAAATATCCATATACATATTTATCGATGGATTGAGTGAACCGTGCTTCGACATTCATAACGCTTAAACTGCCTTTTTCACAAAAGTGCTACCATTGCATATTTTGACTATAGATTCAATAAATATCACCTCTCAGGTGTTGCCAAATACGCCGAAACAGCACGCATTTCCGCTTCATTCATACGTGCTGCAATCATCTGCATAATATCATTCAAATCATTTTGGCGCGTTTTATTTTTAAAGGCTTGAAGTTGCAAAACAGCATACGCTTCCTTTTGACCCGCCAGTACCGGAAAGCCCGCCAGCGGATTGCCCAGTGCATCAGGTCCATGGCACGCAATACACGCCGTAATATGCTTTATTGCATCACCAGAGCGATACAGTCTGTCGCCCAACTCGTTTTTCCGCTGCATTTTTAATGCCGAGCGTTCTTGCTTCGAATAAAAATAGGCAATCGCCTCAATGTCCTCTTCTGTTAGCGCCGCCACAAAAGGTACCATCACAGGAGAGTGACGTAGTTTATCCTTTTTAAAATCATGTAGCTGTTTCATCAGATACGTTTGATGCTGTCCCGCAAGATTAGGCCATATTGGATTTGTGCTCACGCCTTTTTCACCGTGACACACGGCACACACCGAAGATTTTTCTTTCCCAAGTTCGAAATTTGAGGCAAAAACACTTGCCACAAAGAAAAAATAAAATACAAAAGCAAATTTTTTCATGGATAATATGATACTCTGTTCGCACTAAATCAATCGAATATTATCCAAAAATGAGCGTTTATAATCAAACTGTATTTTTGAAGAGTGCAGCACAGGTTTCTCAACTACCCGTTGATACCGGTTTTGAAGTGGCTTTTGCTGGACGCTCTAATGCTGGAAAATCAAGTGCTTTAAATTGCCTGACTGGCATCAGAGGTCTTGCTCGCACCAGCAAAACACCCGGGCGCACACAGTTAATTAATTTATTCTATGTAAACGACGAAGCACATCGCTTAGTGGATTTACCGGGTTACGGTTATGCCAAAGTCTCCGCAAAAATTAAACAAGCCTGGCAAGCCCATCTGGCGCGCTATCTTGAAGTACGCCAAAGCCTAAAAGGCTTAATCTTGTTAATGGATATTCGACACCCGTTAAAAGAACTTGATCAAACGATGATCTCATGGTGTCTTACGCGTCATCTCCCTGTCCATATCTTACTCACAACAGCGGATAAACTGAGCAAAAATCAGGCTAGTCAAGCGCTTTCTGCCGTAAAAAAACATTACGCAGCAAACATCGGCCAAGGCATCAGCGTGCAGACTTTTTCATGCTTAAAACGCCAAGGATTAGAAGAGCTCGAACAACAACTCGATCGTTGGCTGGAGGTGCAATCCCATAATGCTCACTGATCTTTTTTGTGGCTTCAGAAAATGATTCATCTTGAACTTATATTATTAATCACCTTAAACGGCCTCAATGGATAGCCGAAATCCAAGACCTCTCAAGACGGTATCCAGTGTTATGAGTCTGGGATTACCGCGTTTTGATAATATGCGGTACAGATGCTCTCTGTTCAGTTTTGTTTTTTCCGATAATTTGCTTATGCCACCGTAGGCCTGAGCTACGTTACGCAAGGCTAACATGAATACTTCAGTGTCGTGATCTTCTTCATATTCTTCTAGCGCGACTTTTAAATAAGCAATAGCCTCGCCTTTATCTGTAAGACTTTCCAATAGCCTATCATGATAGCTAGAGGTATTTTTCATGATATTTTCATGGTTCATAACCGATCCTCCTGTGACTCACGCCAATACGCGTGAGCTTTCTTTATATCTTCTTCTTGAGATCCTTTGTCGCCACCGAGTAATAAAAGGCCCTTTCAACCTCGAAGCTCATAGACTCCGGCACCAACTGATTTGCAATCCCCCTCATGCCCAAACGACAGGCGATCAATTCTTCGTCGTATACGAGCTTTGGTGGTCTTATCTTTGATCTTGGTCAGCCAATCTTCAAATGGCTCCTTGCCCGAATCAGTTTTATATAAACGAATCTCTTTCATTACTTATTGTAGCTTATTAGCTACATAATGCAAATAGGATTGTGTTTGGTTTATGTAATCAAAGGTGTCAGACTTCGATTGATTCCTGGTTGGGGCTTTTCTTGCATCGAATAACAAACTACTTTATGCTCTAAGCTAATACAATAGCATGTTCGACTTTTATGCACACATCCCAACATATCTACCATCACGAAAAGCAAGCACTCCATGGATATCTGGCGTACGTTGGTGACGTAACTCACCAACGACCTGCGGTCCTCATCGTACACGATTGGAGTGGGCAGAATGCCTTTGCGCGTCTTAAAGCTGAAGAAATGGCTCGCTTAGGCTATGTGGGCTTTGCTCTGGATATGTATGGTGAAGGCAAAACAGGGCAAACGACTGAGGAAAAACAAACGCTCATGCATCCTGTCGCTTCAAATCGAGCCTTTTTACAAAAACGTATGCACGCCGCTTTGGACGCTGTCACACAACTTCCCATGGTAGATTCACAACACATCATCGTCATTGGCTTTTGTTTTGGCGGCCTTTGTGCACTGGACTTGGCGCGAACCGGCGCTCATATTTTGGGTGTCGCGAGTTTTCATGGATTGCTCAACGCACCCAACAACCTTCCACACAGCACTATTCACGCTAATATTTTAGTTTTACATGGTTATGACGACCCCATGGTTCAACCGGAAGATGTCAACACGTTTTGTCAAGAAATGACAACAGCGAAAGCCAACTGGCAACTGCATGTTTACGGTCAAACACAACACGCCTTTATGGTACCAGAAGCACGCGATCGCAAGCTCGGTACAATATATCAGCCACAAACAGCGACACGTGCATGGCAAGTGTTTCTTAACTTCTTAACGGAGCTTTGTCCAACA